>CBIHQL010000379.1:0-4812 GCA_966211855.1 uncultured bacterium | reverse complement strand
CCATTGACGCTCGCGGTTACCAATTTTTGCTGAGTTACCCAGCAGGCAATCGAGGGATTCGCCAAATTACACTACAGCAGGTGTTGCAGCGACAATTTCGACCTGAATGGGTGCGGGGTAAAGTCGTGTTGATCGGCAGCTCTGCAAATAGTGTCAAAGACTTGTTCTTTACGCCCTACAGCATCGATACAACGGGAGAGCGGCAGATGCCTGGGGTGGTAGTACATGCTCAGGTAGTTAGTCAAATTCTGGGTGCAGTCCTCGATCAGCGATCGCTCTTTTGGTATTGGTCACAAGAGCAGGAGTTACTTTGGGTAGGCGCTTGGGCTACAGTAGGCGGCATTTTAGCTTGGCGCTTTCGACACCCACTCAGCTTGAGTTTGGCGAGTTTAGCGGCAGTCGGCAGTTTAGTAGGCATCAGTTTTCTGATCTTTCTCCAAGCGGGTTGGATTCCGCTAGTGCCTCCTGCGATCGCCCTGTTCTTGACCGTTGGTGGCGTTGTTGCTTATCAATTGGTCTACCACACCCGCCACGATCTGTTGACTGGCTTGCCCAATCGCGCGCACTTTCTGCAACGCCTACAGCAGGTGATTCGTAAGACTAAACAACAACCCTCAGCGTTGTTCGCAGTTTTATTTCTTGACCTCGATCGCTTCAAGCTCATCAATGACAGCTTAGGGCACACGATGGGCGATCGCTTATTGGTAGCTGTGACTCGCCGGATTCAAAGTTGCTTAGGCCCTGGTTATGAGTTAGCGCGAGTTGGGGGGGATGAGTTTGCGATCGTACTCGTACCTCTACAAGACCGCAATCAAGCTCTACAACTGGCTGATCAGCTTCACGAAATCATGAACCAACCGTTTCGGCTGCGGGGTCAAAGCGTGTTCATGAGCATTAGTGTAGGGATTGCCTTCAATCAGTCAGCACAAGACTATCAACCTGCTACGCTCCTTCGCGATGCCCACACGGCTCTGTACCGGGCCAAAGTTTTAGGCAAAGCGCGGTACGAAATTTTTGCTGAGGGAATGCATCAACAGGTCGTCAAGCGATTACAAATCGAAACTGACTTACGAATTGCTTTAGATGAAGGGCAGTTTTTGCTGAACTATCAACCCATTGTCTCTCTCGTTACTGGACAGATTACTGGCTTTGAAGCGCTCGTGCGTTGGCAACACCCGATCCACGGCTTGATTTCTCCTACAGAATTTATCCCCATTGCTGAAGAAACCGGATTGATCGATCCGCTAGGTCAGTGGGTTTTACAAGAAGCTTGTCAGCAGTTACAAATTTGGCAAGCCCGATTTCCGAGCGACCCGCCGTTGATTGTCAGCGTGAATCTGTCAGGGCATCAATTTATGCAACCCGACCTTGCCGATCGCATTGAGCAGATTTTGTTGGCAAATGGCTTGGATGGTAAAAGCGTCAAACTGGAAATCACAGAAACTGTAGCCATGAAAGATGTGGAGCTAACGATTGGCCTGCTCTTGCGTCTGCGCTCTTTAGATGTGCGGCTCAGTTTAGATGACTTTGGCACTGGCTACTCGTCCCTGAGCTATCTACACCGCTTCCCAGTGGATACCTTAAAGGTCGATCGCTCCTTTATTAGCCGTATGGGAGACACCAGCGAAGATGCCACGATTGTCCAAACAATCACGATGCTGGGACATAACTTAGGCATGGACGTGATCGCCGAGGGAGTTGAAACAAACGCCCAATATTTGAAACTACAAGCGCTCAAGTGTGAGTATGGGCAGGGATATTTATTTTCTAAGCCCCTAGATAGTGAGGCTGCCACCGCTCTTTTAGAAGCTCAGTTTGCCCAAAAACGGATGCTTCCAGAGAGCGATCGCCCCACTTAACATATTGCTGCTAATCTCCCAAAATCTGCAAATTGGCCTTAGGCAGTCTGCAATGACAGAGTGGGATAGTCGATATAGCCTCGCTCATCTCCGCCATAGAATGTAGAGCGATCGGGGGTATTGAGAGGTTGGTTGAGAGCAAAACGCTCGGCTAAATCGGGGTTGGCAATATATAAACGACCATAGGCGACTAAATCAGCATCCCCAGAAGCGATCGCCGCATTGCCTAGTTCGCGATCGTAGCCACCTGCCGAAATCAAAGTGCCTTTAAAGATCGAGCGGAAGTAGCCCGAAGTCAAATCTGTCAATGGCTCATCAAGGGTTTCATTTCTATCGACCCGGGGTTCGACAATATGTAAGTAGGCCAGATTGAAGCGGTTGAGAGCATCTGCGACATAACTAAAAGTCGCCTTAGCGTTAGAGTCAGACATATCGTTGAAGGTGCCGCTAGGAGACAGCCGTACCCCAACGCGATCGCCGCCCCAAACCTGCGTCACGGCTTCGGTTACTTCTAGCAATAGCCGTGCTCGGTTCGCAATTGAGCCACCATATTCGTCTGTGCGGTGATTGGTGCCATCTTGGAGAAACTGATCTAACAAATATCCATTAGCACCGTGAATCTCTACGCCATCAAACCCTGCTGCCAAAGCATTTTCAGCGGCTTGACGGTATTGAGCAATCAGCCCAGGAATTTCTGTAATTTCTAAAGCGCGGGGAACAACAAAAGGTTGTGGGCCAGAATAAGTGAGAGCATCTCCTTCCGGGGCGATCGCAGAAGGCGCGATCGGTAATGCTCCATTCGGCTGCAACGAAGGATGGGAAATCCGCCCCACATGCCAAAGTTGCAAGAAAATGCGACCACCCTTTGCGTGAACTGCATCAGTTACAAGCCGCCAACCTGCTACTTGCTCTGGAGAATAGATACCTGGCGTGTTGGGATACCCTAACCCTTCTGGCGAGATTTGGCTGCCTTCGGTAATGATTAACCCAGCAGATGCCCGCTGAGCGTAATAGGTGGCGTTCAGCGCAGTCGGTACATAACCCGCACTCGCTCGATTTCGGGTTAGCGGAGCCATCACCAAGCGGTTGGGCAGTTCATAAGGCCCCAATTTAACCGGGGATAACAAGTTGAGGTTGGTACTCATAGATTTAATCTTTAGCGAAGTTGTAGTTCCAGACGTTGAATCTCTTGGCTGACAAGAGAGGCGGAATAGCCTTCATACAAGGTATGCAGTTCTTGTTAGGCTTAATCCAGTGGCTTTAATAGTTAAACAACCATTAAACTAATAGTAGATAAGAATCTAGATTTTAGTCAAGTACTTATTTGACTATTTTATTAACCCAAAAATCGTAAGATAGAGGTAAAGACTTTTACCATGCCCCCATCATCCGCAGGCCAACCGTTCTCTCTTTCAACTAGCCCCTCTTTAGAACAACGGGCAAAAATTTTTGCTGCCCTCTCTGACCCCACACGCCTACGAATTGTGGAGCTGTTAGTCGAGCACACAGAAATGAGTGGTTCAGACCTAGCCGATCGCTTAGGTATCAGTCTGGCGCTCTTTTGCCATCATTCTAAGATCTTGACTGATTCCGGTTTAGTACAAGCTCGCAAAGAAGGTCAGACTAAGTACAGCTCACTGAATCGCCAGCTTTTAACTGATTGTTTTGCTAGCTTTAGGTTGTAATTCAGAGCATCAATCTGCAAGGCCAGGATTAGCTTGCTTAAACGGTAGCGCCGCATTGATCTCGTCCATTTCTTGCTGCTCTAGGGCGTTGACTTCACCGATGTACGATCGCAAAATCTGGCCTAAGCGCTTGTCATAAAAGCGGTGCAAGCTGTGGTTGGGTGTGGCTGGAAACCCGCGCCGTTTCTTGTGCCGCCCACCTGCGCCAGGGTCAAACAGTTGAATACCGTTATTGATCGCCCACTCAATTGGGGTGTAGTAGCAAGCGTCAAAATGGAGACAGTCAATATCCTGCTGACTACCCCAATAACGCCCATACAAGCGATCGCCCTTCGTCAGGCAAAACGACATCCCGATCGGATAGCGAACATCTTGATCGCTGTAAGCTGCCACAAACACGACCCGATGGCGGTAATGGGGATGGAGTTGCTCAAAAAACTTGCGAGTTAGGTACTTGCTGCCCCACCAACCGAACTTGTCGCAGGTGTCGGCATAGTAGGTATACATCAACGAGAACAGGGAATTAGGGATTTCATCTCCCGTAAACGTTTTGATTTGCAATCCTGCCTTCTCAACTGCTTTTCGCTCTCGCTTAATATTGCGGCGCTGATTGGCGTTAAAGACGTTGAGATAGTCGTCAAAGGTTTGAAAACCGAGATTGCTCCAAATGAAACTGTGATGGAGCCAAGTCGTGAACCCTTGCCGTTCCAAAATAGGCCGAAACTCAGGATCGACATATAAGAAATGACAGCCCGAAATGCCATTGCGATCGCAAAAATGATCGATCGCGTTCACCATCAACGCGGTGACTTCGTCTTCATCTTCACTCGGCGCAATTAAAAAGCGGTATCCCTCAGCAGGCGTAAAAGGAGACATTCCCAACAGCTTGGGATAGTATTCAATCCCTAAACGGTTAGCTAAATCAGCCCATTGGTGGTCAAATACAAACTCACCATAGCTGTGCCCCTTAACATAGAGCGGAGCCGCTGCAATTAACGTGCGATCGCGCCAGATCGTCAAATGATTGGGTAGCCAACCTGCCTTAGCTGTCGCACTCCCAGAGCTTTCCATATTGTGTAGCCAGTCCCACTCCAAAAACGGAGTCTTCAGTGGCATGGCTAAGGCATCCCAAGCGGCTTGGGGCACTTCACTAACTTTGTTAATCCAAGCGACCGAGTAGCGCGGCTTTAGCTGTTCAACCATAGGGGTGAGGGTGAGGGCACATCCGCTCTCTAGCGTAATTCAATCCTCTGTTCGTTGCAGGTGGT
>CBIHQL010000378.1:0-4815 GCA_966211855.1 uncultured bacterium | reverse complement strand
GACACCGGAATCAGCCCCATTCTCGATCGCGACAATATCACCCTCAAAACCTCGGCACAAGTTGTTTCTCTCCATACCACCCCCTCAGGCACAGAAGTCAAAGGAGTTGAGGCCAAAATTGGTGAACAATCTTATCTATTTTTAGGTGATATTGTGGTGCTGGCCTGTGGTGCGGTCAATTCAGCCGCTCTGTTGCTACGCTCTGCCAACGACAAACACCCGAATGGTCTCGCGAATGGCTCTGGTCAGGTGGGGCGCAATTTGATGAAACAACTGCTGTCAGTAGTTGTGCAGCTAACCTCAACCGCTAATTCTGGTTCGTTTCCCCGCACCTTAGGGTTGAATGACTTTTACTGGGGAGACAAAGACTTTCCCTACCCAATGGGACATATCCAAAATTCTGGCGGCATTTTTCAAGATGTGATCTTTGCCGAAGCACCCCCCATTTTATCGGCCTTATCTAGACTAATGCCCAATTTTGGTCTGCGGCAGTTGGCAACCCATTCCATCGGCTGGTGGCTCAAAACAGAAGATCTACCCAACCCCAACAACCGCGTTCGCTATGTGGGTGATAAACTGCGAGTCGATTACACCCCCAACAATGTCGAAGCCCACGATCGCCTGGTTTACCGTTGGGTTGATGTATTGAAAAACGTAGAACAGGCTCAGCCCAATATCTTTAACCGCACCACTCATCCTCGTAGTGATATGCCTGTGCAGGTTGTAGCTCACCAATGTGGTACCTGTCGATTTGGCGAAGACCCCGAAACCTCGGTGCTCGATCTCAATTGTCGTACCCACCAAGTGCATAATCTCTATGTTGTAGATAGCAGTTTCTTCCCGTCTCATGCCAGTGTTAGCCCTGGTTTGACAGTGATTGCCAATGCCTTACGAGTGGGCGATCGCTTAATCGAGCAACTCAACTAGATCGCCTGCTCAAGGCTAGGGGTAGCATTTCATCATGATTTCATTTTTGGCAATCACACTCAATAGTAAGACAATGTGTTTTGCCTTCATTCCTAAGCCCCCATGCCATCTCCCTCAGTCCCTGTTGTTTCCCAGAAAGTCCATCAGCCTTGGGCAACAACCCTCCTCAGCCTCCTATTTTTAGTGGGTGCGCCTGTCTCGTCTGTACTAGCCCATGTAGGACACGGTGATGAATTTCATCAAAGCCAATCCGCTCAGTCAGCCGGAGCTGTGCAGGTAGACCCAGCTACGAGCGATCGCTTGGGCATCAAAACCGCCCCTGTAACGCCTCGCTATCTCGACTTTGGCATCAAAACGACTGGGCAAATCGAAACCTTACCCAACCAGACCGTTGAGGTAACGACCCCGGTGGGTGGAACCATCTTGAAACTCTTGGTGAAGCCGGGCGATCGCGTTGAAGCAGGGCAGCCTGTCGCCGTCATGACCAGTGCCGAGCTAGCCGAGCTTCGCACCACAGCTCTCGATCGGAAAGCAGACGCGATCGCCGCTGTGCAACAAGCCGAAGCAGACCTCCGCTTAGCCGAAGACAACTATCAGCAACAGCAACGAATTGCCGCTAGCGAATTGCAAGAAGCCAAGGTGGCACTCAACTTTGCTCAAGAGCAGTATGACCGCGATCGCGAATTGGTACAGAACGGAGCCTTACCCCGACGGCAAGTACTGGCATCTGAGGCTGAACTGGCTCAAGCAAAAGCGCAATTGGCTAAGGCTGAAAGTCGTTTGCCTGTATCGGAAGCACAAGCTCAGCTCAAACGGGCGCGATCGGCAGTGCAAGCAGCTCAACAGCGAGTGGCCTTGAGTGGCGAAACTTATCAAACTCGATTGCGGCAGTTAGGCACCCAGCAAAATCAAGATGGCACGATTACAGTCACCGCTCCGATCGCTGGGGTGATCGCCGATCCAGACATGACAGCGGGCGATAAAGTCAAGCTGGGTGAATCGCGTCAGGATGCCGGAGAAACCATTTTTACGATCATCAACGCCAGTCAAGTCCAAGTTGCTGCCAATATTTTTGAAAAAGACATTGATCAAATTCGGCAGGGGCAAGGTGTGCGGGGACGAGTGAGTAGCCTGCCACAACGTACCTTTTCAGGAGAAATTAGTGTTATAGGGGCAGCCGTAGACGGGAGCAGTCGTGTGATTCCGGTCAAGGCAAAGTTAGACAACTCAGAAGGCTTCTTAAAACCGGGGATGTTTGTCGAGCTAGAGGTGTTGACCGATCGCACCTCCACTGCAGTTTTGGCAGTGCCACAGTCAGCGATCGTCGAAACGAATGATCAACGCCAGCTCGTATTTGTGCAAAATGGTACGGCTTTTGAACCTGTTGAAGTCACATTAGGTAAAGAATTTGGTGATTTTGTAGAGGTCAAAGCTGGGCTATTTGAAGGCGATCAAGTGGTCACGCAACGAGCTAACCAACTCTATGCCCAATCGCTGCGAGGTGGTAGCAGTCAACCAGAACCCAAGGCAGCATCCACCCCTAATAAGAGTGATAGTCAATCTCCAACCGTTCCTTGGTGGTGGGTCATTCCGGCAACCGGAGCGATCGCGGTTGGTACCTTCTGGGCAGGGATGTATTGGGCTAAACGTCAACAACAAGAACTCATGCCGCTTCGGGATGATCAGCACAATTCACCAACCCCTCTTCAGAGTTCTTCTGCGCAGTATGCTCTAACCTCAGCTTCAAGCAAACATGAGCCGTCAGAATCTCAAGCTCCTCATCAATCCCATTAGAGTGAACCGTCATGCTAAATGCCATTATCAAGTGGGCGATCGCTCGTCGCTGGCTCGTGGTTTGGGGCGCTTTGATCCTCACGCTTTGGATCTTCCGCACCGTCAGCCAAATGCCCCTAGATGTCTTTCCCAGCTTTGCCCCCCCTCAAGTCGAAATTCAAACCGAAGCCCCAGGACTGGCACCCGAAGAAGTAGAGTCTCTAGTTACACTTCCTGTTGAAAGCGCGATTAACGGTACCCCAGGCATCACAACCGTTCGTTCTTCATCAGCCGCTGGCCTCTCTGTCGTCAAAGTCATCTTCAATTGGGAGACTGAGATTTATCGGGCTCGACAGTTGGTGACAGAACGCTTGCAAGAGGCGCAAGACAAGCTGCCAGAGGGAGTAGAAGCGCCACAACTTTCACCGATTACATCTCCGATTAGCACCGTTTTGATGTACGGGTTGACTGTGGATGCAGAAAACCCAGAAAACACTCCACCTACTTCCCTCATGGATTTACGCCGCATTGTAGATTGGCAAGTTACCAATCGCCTGCTCGCTGTCCCAGGTGTGGCTCAGGTGATCGCCTATGGAGGAGATGCTCGACAGTATCAAGTACTGGTTGACCCGGCAAAATTGCAAGCCTTTAATGTCACATTGCAACAGGTCACAGAGGCGGTCGAAGCTGCCAATGTCAATGCACCAGGTGGTTTTTTAATAACCCGCGACCGCGAACAACTGATTCGCGGAGTAGGACGCATTGAATCTATTGAAGATTTGCAGCAATCTGTCATCACAGCGCGGGATGGCAAACCTGTTCAGCTTGCTGATGTTGCAGATGTTGAAATTGGAGCGGCAATCAAACGCGGTGATGGTAGCCTCGATACCCAAGCAGCCATCATCTTACTGATTAACAAGCAACCGCAAGCAGATACACCAACGGTCACGCGAGCCATTGAGCAAGCAATAGAGGAAGTCAAAGCCGGGTTGCCGAAGGATGTCAGCGTAACGGCGACCTTCCGACAAGAAGATTATATTGATGCTTCGATTGAGAATGTCAGAGCCACATTGATCGAAGGAAGTATCATTGTTGCCCTGATCCTGATTCCGTTTTTGATGAACTGGCGCAACTTGTTGATTTGCCTCGTTGCCCTTCCGCTCTCGTTGCTGATTGGTGTCGCCATGCTCAACTTGATTGGGCAAGGGCTCAACACCATGACCTTAGGGGGTTTAGCAGTCGCGATCGGTTCTGCGGTAGATGACGCGATCGTTGATGCCGAAAATGTCTACCGTTCTCTGCGCGAAAACAAACATTCTGCCCAACCTCGCCCTTTGCTAGAGGTCGTGTATGACGGTTGTAAAGAAGTCCGTGATTCAGTATTTGGGGCAACTATCATTACCATCGTCGTTTTCTCGCCGATCTTTGCTCTCGGTGGTGTGGAGGGAAGTATCTTTATCCCAATGGGGTTGGGGTATATGGCGGCAGTGATCGCTTCTAGTCTCACAGCTCTGACAGTGACTCCGGCCTTGTGTGCCCTTTTACTGCCGCATGGTCACCTACCCGAAACTGAGCCGTGGGTTGCTCGCTTCTTCAAACGGCTTTACCTGCCTTGGCTCAACTTCTCAATGCGACGTTCTGGCATTGTCTTAGCTGCATCGGTCGCCATGCTGGTCGCTACCCTGATCATCGTGCCTTCATTTGGGCGGATCTTCTTGCCAGAGTTTCAGGAGCGATCGCTGGTTAATGCGCTGATGCTGTATCCCGGCGTATCCTTAGAAGCCACAAACGCGGCTGGCTTTGCAATTCAGGATGCTCTGAAAAATGATCATCGCTTTCAGCATATCCAACTGCGATCGGGACGAGCCCCAGGAGATGCGGATGCGGCGGGTGTCAATGGTGCTCACTTGGATGTGGAACTGAGTGAGACAGGCATGAAAGACCGTCAAGGCAGTGTTGAGACTTTGCGAGAAGAGTTTGCCAAGCTACCCGGGGTTGCACCTAACATCGGCGGATTTATTTCTCACCGGATGGATGAGGTGCTGTCTGGCGTCAGGAGTGCGATCGCGGTCAAAATCTTTGGGCCTGATCTGGCAGAGTTGCGTCGTTTGGGTG
>CBIHQL010000377.1:0-4819 GCA_966211855.1 uncultured bacterium | reverse complement strand
GCTAAGACCAATAAACCAGAAACCTACGATATAATTCAACATTTATCGACAGGGCAAAGCAAATGCAACAACCCATGGAGTTTTGCTATATTTAACATAATGGGTATTTCGACCATACTTTATGCCTGTGTACTGCTGATTGACGGCAGAATGCAAAAAATTGCCGCTTGGCCTTTTGTGGTGGCTTCGTTTGGAGTCGGAGCCTTCTCGCTGTTGCCTTATGTAGCTTTACGGCAACCCAGTTCTACCTTTAGTGGCTCTAAAACAGGGCTGCTCAAGTTGCTCGATGCTCGCTTAACGGGGGCAGTAATAGCCTTGGGTGCGATCGCCCTGTTGATGTATGGCCTCATTGCCGGCGATTGGTCAGATTTTATCCAGCAATGGCAAACCAATCGGTTCATCAATGTCATGAGCTTAGACTTCTGCTTGCTCTGCCTGTTGTTTCCGCTGGTGCTGATCGATGATATGGCGCGTCGAGGGATGGAGCAACGCTGGTTTTGGGCAGCGTCTATACCGTTAGTAGGTGCAGCCCTGTATCTAGCCTTGCGTCCCCCACTTGTAGAAACAGAGCCAGCAGACGCGATCGCCGCCCCTTCAGATCTGCAACCGTCTAAACCCTAGTTGCGCCTTTGAGACAAGCTCCCTCTAAATTGGCTTGATTGAGATTGGCCCCTTTAAGATTCGCGCCTTCTAAAATTGCTTGACTGAGGTCGGCACCTTCGAGGCACGCCCCTGTCAGATTAGCTTCGCGCAGATTAGCCATGCTGAGGTTGGCTTGACTGAAGTTAGTCAGATTGCAGTTGCTTTGGCTGAGAGCGGCTTCTCGCAGGTCGGCTCGGCTGAGGTTGGCTGCGTGCAGGTCAGCCTTGTAAAAGTTGGTGCCGATACAGTTGGCTCCGATCAGGGTGGCGTTGTAGAGATGTGCCCCCATCAGGTTCGCCATGCAAAAGTTTGCCATGCTCAGGTTTGCCATGCTCAGGTTTGCGCCGTAAAGAGTCGCCCCAATGAAGTCTGCCATGCACAGGTTAGCCATACCCAAATTAGCAAGGCTGAGATTGGCCTCTCGCAATTTTGCCATGCTGAGGTCGGCTTCACGCAAATCAGCTTTATGAAGATTGGCTTCCCGGAGATTGGCCTTACAAAGTGTGGTGGTGTAAAGTACCGCGCCTTCGAGGTCTACCTGGTTGAGATTGGCTTCCGTCAAATTTGCCATACACAGGTCAGCGTGCCTGAGATTCGCTTCGCGTAAATCGGTTTTATTGAGGTTGGCTTCGCGCAGTTTGGCGCGATACAGATTGGCTGTGTAAAGGCTAGCTCTGGCAAACCGAGCCATGTAAAGGTTGGCAGCTTCCAGGTTTGCCATGCACAAATCGGTATCTTCGAGATTAACGCCCTGTAAATCAGCTCCACCTAGACTGGCTTCTCGCAAGTTGATCGTATGAGCGGGTTTACCCACCGTAAAGCGACGAGCGATCGCATGAGCCGACCACCACTGATTCCAATCGTTAACGCCCTGGTGTAGAAGAGCAAGGTGCTCTGGGTTTGCCATAAAAGCTGATGTGACCCGATGCTGCTTGCTCTTAGATTTCCCTGAATCGGTGAGTTGAGAACTGATCAACGTTGAGCGTTATTGTGGGTGGTTTGCAATTTGCCTGCAAGCTCAGCGAGATATTGGTTCAGGGCGGCTTTCTCTAGGGCCGTGGGCTGTTGACGACCTTGCCCTCCAAAACTGTAGCGATCGCTAAACATATCGGCACCCCGAATGGTATTTTGCCACTGGAAGCTGCCATAACGTTTTAGCCATTGGGTTTGCAAACGGTTGCGCTCGGCTGCTGGTAGGGTACCCCGACCCACGACTTTTTGTTGACGGCAATCTTCGAGCACGTAGGTGGCGCTAGGTCGCACAGTCAAGCGTTGGCAAATCCCGGCAAAACCACCCGATCGCTCCCAAGTAATGCCAGGAGTAATGGGGCGAGTGGGAGTATTGGGTTTGTCAGCGATCGCTTGAGAACTGAGGGCTGTGGGCAATGCGATCGCGACGAGGGCGAAACCTAAAACGAGGGGGTTGCGAATCATGGAAAACTCCTGAGGGCTGTAGCCTACTGCTGGTCTGTAAGGTAAAGGAATGCGATAACTCTACGTTGGCATTGACTCAGTGGCAGTTGGCGATCGTTGCGCTTTTAGCAACAACAATCTGCATCAAGATGTTTCCAGGCGAAATGGGTTGCTGAGAGCATTAATACAGTCTCATCGTTTCATAACGTGTTTATTTAACGGCATAGCCTGTGAACTGCCGCTTAAATGCTGAGCGAAAGCCTAAAACAATATCAGAAGCAGGGACTCCCAGTTCCGTCAAGGTTTCTCCTAAATGCTCCTCAGTACCGTTGTATTGAATCCATATTTTGCCGTTCTTGATATCAAAGTGCATGATGGGGCCAAAAACTCTCTGATCGCCATCCCATCCCATATACAGCAATTGGTAATGATCACGTTCAAGATCAAAGATGGTTTGTGCTTCTACATCACCTCTGCTAGAACTAATTTGGGCGTGTTTTTGGATAATTTGTTGAACTAACTGTCGGTAGTGTTGAACTTTATCCATTGCCGAATTTCCTCCTTGCCTGGATCATAAATCACTAATTTAATGTCATAGCGCCGAAGTGTTTTCTGAATAAAAGGTAGTTGAAAAAAGTCTTGATACGTATCAACTGGAATTGCCAGATAAACGGTGCGGTTAGGTTCTTGTTCTTCGATTGCTTGGGCATAGTTGAGATATTGACCTAGAGCGGTATGAAACTCGCTGATATCCGAGTCAGCAACAAAGCTTTTAATCTCGATGGCAATCTTCTCGCTATCTCGTTCTGCGGCAATCGCACTTTCAGCAGCAAGATCGATTTGCAATTTGATGACTTCGCTGATCCGAATTACAAAGGGATCATGGGTGATAATCCATCCATCTTTGATCAGAGCGGTTTTAACCTGATTATGAAAAACATCTCTTGCCATTAGTCTCTAGTTTTAAGAATTCTAATTGTCCTGATACTTTAGAACGGTAATACGAGCGCTCGAAGCAAATTAGCCCTTCTATCTTGCTGCTTGATTCACTGCATGTTGTGTACATGCCCGGACAAACCGAGCAGGAATTTCAGGTGTAGCGCCCCAGTGGAGATGTAGGTAAGAGGCATGGACTTGGCGCGATCGCCAACCCTCTTGCTTCGCGGTTTCTGGTTGAGATTGGTCGTAGCGCCAACTGTGAAATAAGGCCGGATTGGGTGTAGTGGTCAAAGTTGAGCGATGAAACTCGTGCCCATAGACTTTTGTACCTGCGGGAAACAGCGGGCTGGCTTGTTGGGCGATCGCCTGCCGATATCCCAGCGTTAAGCGTCCTCCCATGACTGCTGTTGTCGGTAAGATGCCGACCATCGCCCAAGTTTGCTGCTCAAAATCGACAATTTGTTGGCAGAGGTACATCAACCCGCCACACTCGGCATAGGTGGGCATTCCGGTTGCGATCGCGTTTTTAACAGCCTGTCGAGCTGGAAGATTTTCGGCTAACTGCGCGGCAAAGACTTCAGGGAAGCCACCCCCGAAGTACAATCCCTGAATGTTTTGTGGAAGGTCAGAATCTTGTAGCGGACTCCACGGGATCAGTTCGGCTCCTGCTTGGGTCAATAACTCTAGGTTATCGCCGTAGTAGAAGCTGAAGGCGGGATCTTGGGCGATCGCAATCCGAACGGAGCTTTTAGTAGTTGGCGATTGAGGATTGGCGATTGATGATCTGGATTGAGGAACTGGTGGTTGAAGTAGAGGTAAAAGTTGAGGCCAGTCGAAGCAGGTGTCCGCAAGGTCGGCAAGGCGATCGAGTAACTTGTCCAGTTCAGGTAGCTCAGCGGTAGGCACTAAACCCAAATGGCGATCGGGGATCGTGAGAGCAGTTTCTCGCCGTAATACACCGAGGATGGGGAGATTGATCGAGTCCAACGCGGCTTTGAGCAGTTCTAAATGGCGATCGCTCCCGACTCGATTCAAGATCACTCCGGCAAATTGCAATCGGGGATCGAAAGTGCGATAACCGTGAGCGATCGCGGCAACTGAGCGAGAGAGGCGGCTACAGTCGAGTACCAAAACAATTGGAATCTTGAGTAAACGGGCGATATGGGCAGTACTGGCATAGTCTTCAGCTCCAGTTGCCCCATCAAACAGACCCATAACTCCTTCTACAAGAGCGCAGTCAGCCGTAGCCGTATGTTTCTGAAAGCATTGCTGCACATAGGTTTCTGAGGTAAGCACCGGATCTAAATTTCGGCAGGCGCGTCCGGTTACCCGTTGGTGAAACATCGGGTCAATATAATCTGGCCCCACCTTAAACGATTGCACCGTCAACCCTCGACGACGCAACGCAGCTAAAAGGGCGAGGGTGACAGTCGTTTTACCAACGCCGCTCCGCTCGCCCGCGATCGCAAATGCCATAACCAACCGCTAGAAAATCAAGTCCCTTCTCAAGAGCCTACCTCAAGAAAGGGATGCGATCGCTCTATTGTGGATGCTGCAATTTGAGAATTTGAGTGGTCACCGCTAGGCTTTCTTCATACAGCAGATCCCGACCCCAGCTTTGGAGTTGTTGGCTGAGGAGTAGCTCGGCTTTTTGATCAGAGAGGGGTGAGACTTGCTCAATGCGGCAAGATTGGGCACCACCTCCCGCTTCCATGCGCATACAACCAGCGGTTTCAGAGCAAAGCACCGTACAGCAATCGGCATTGAGATTCGTTGAGGTCAACCGTATGGCCATTAAATCGCCGCCAACCTCGCCATAATCTGC
>CBIHQL010000376.1:0-4821 GCA_966211855.1 uncultured bacterium | reverse complement strand
GACAGATTCTCTTCCACTTAGCATCCACACAAAGAAATAATTGTCATAATCTAGCAAGCCTTTGACCTAAAAGTTTGATCAACCGCTACATTAAATGGGTGATTCTTTCCAGAAATTTCGATTTGCTGTTGATTGTCAAATTTGTCTATGACTTTTCGCGATCGCTCTTGGCTGACTGATGCTGCAAAGCTACGCCTGTGTCTAGATACTGCTGAGGTGGCTGAATGGCAGGCTTGGCTCCCAACGGGGATGTTTTACGGGGTAACGACTAACCCTCTGTTGCTAGAGCGGGCAGCGGTGGCTTGCTCAGTCGAGAGTTTACAGAAGCTCGCTCACCAAGCTTTTGCCCTGGGTGCTCAAGAGGTACAACTCCAAGCTTGGGGAACCACGGTTGAGACATTGGTACAAACGGGGCAACAACTGGCTACGATTGATGAGCGTGTGATTGTTAAAGTTCCAGCAACCCAAGTGGGTACTCAAGCTGCGGCTCAACTCATGGCATCGGGAGTGCAGATTACCTTAACAGGGGTGTATGCGGTACACCAAGTCTTGATCGCTGCTGCCTTAGGAACTGCCTATACTGCGCCTTATCTAGGGCGAATCAATGATTTGGGACGTGATGGGCGAGAAGATCTGGTGATGATGCAGCGATCGCTGACAGGTGTGTGCAGCCCCACCCGCATTTTGGTGGCAAGTATCCGCAGCGTGGAAGATATTGCCTTTCTTGCCAGTCAGGGGCTAGATACGTTTACTTTTTCACCCGCGATCGCCGCCGCTTTTTTTGATGTTGCTGCCACTATTCAAGCAGCTAGTGATTTTGAAGACGCAGCCCAGCGAATGAAGATATCCTCCTAACAATCAATTGACAGGCATACTCGTGATGAGTACGCTTTGAGCAAAGCAATATTTTGGTTGTTCCATCAGCCGCTAAGGAGTTAAGCCCATGTTGTCCAATCGTGAAGGCCAAAGAGTGCCCGACGTTACGTTTCGGATTCGTAAAGACGATCAGTGGGTGAATGTCACCAGTCATGATTTATTTGCTGGCAAGACTGTAGTGTTTTTTGCACTGCCCGGAGCCTTTACTCCCACTTGTTCTTCGACCCACTTACCCGGCTACAATCAACTCGCACCCGCTTTTAAGAGCAATGGCGTCGATGACATTATTTGTCTCTCGGTCAACGACACATTTGTGATGAACGAGTGGGCAAAAGACCAAGAAGCCGATAACCTGACGATTCTTCCCGATGGTAATGGTGAGTTTACCGAAGGCATGGGCATGTTGGTGGACAAAACAGATCTGGGTTTTGGCAAGCGGTCTTGGCGCTATTCCATGCTGGTGAAAGACGGCGTGATTGAAAAGATGTTCATTGAGCCAGAAGAGCCTGGAGATCCGTTTAAGGTATCGGATGCCGAAACCATGCTCAAGTACATCAATCCAGAAGCTCAGAAGCCCAAGTGTATCTCCTTATTTACGAAAGTGGGGTGTCCTTTCTGTGCACGGGCAAAAGCCATGTTGCAGCAAAAAGGATTGGAGTATGAAGAGATCGTTCTGGGTCAAGATGCTTCTATGCGATCGCTGCGAGCCATGTCTGGTGCTGCAACCGTTCCCCAGGTCTTTGTGGACGGAAAACTAATTGGTGGCTCAGAAGCTCTAGCCAGTTACCTCGGCGTTGCCTAGTCAGGTTATCGAGTTTCGATCGAACCTCGCGTGACCCCTAATTGACTTTGGAGTTTCAATTCCCGCCACAGTTGAGCGCCTGAGATCTTTCCTTGCAATAGTTGTTGATAGCGTTGGATTGTCTGGGTGACTTGCTGTGGCGTTTCGTTGACAAACTCGATGCGGAAGTGGCTGACTCCTAATTGCATCAAGTGCTGCACATATTCTGCACCCGTTTGCGCTGTGCCGTTAAAGACTGTATTGCGACAGCCTGCATCGGCTTGTAAGAGATGCTCGGTACCGACGCGATCGCGCAACTTCACCTCATGTTTTTCGCAGGGGCGACCACAGTTGGTGTAATCAGTCCCCTCAGAGAGAAACGCACAGAACACACAATGCTCCATGTGGAACATTGGCATATGTTGATGAATGGTTACCTCTAGCCAATCAGCGGGGCAACGAGTCACCAGATCACTGAGTTGTTGAATGTTGAGATCGTAGGAAGCTGTTAACCGCTCTAGAGAAAAATTTTGCTTGAAGTAGCTGGCAGTTAAGGGGTTTGCCACATTAAGGGAGAAGTCACCTATGCAGCGATCGCCCGCAAAAAACTGCAACTGATCGTAATTTCTCACCAGGTATCCATCTGCCTCAGACCGCCGCACCTGTTGGAGAATCCAGTTCTCTCCGGGCTTGGTAATTCGGGGTGGGGCAACCCAAATGGTGGGCGAGTGAGAAACTTCGGCTTGACGCACCAAACGCACTGCTTCTTGATAGGCACGCGGATCTTCTAACTCACAATAGAGAGTCGTGATCCCGACTTGCAGGGCTGCTTGTAGCTGATTCAGATTCCGCACCAAAACAATTAACTCTGGTGTGAGGGAAGGATTAACAGTAGGGATTTCGGGCAGGAGATCTGTCCAAGAAACTTGCGATCGCAGTTGCCAGCGCTGGGGTTGTGCCCGCAGCTCTTCTAGCTGAGTCGCCAACTCTCGGCGGATGCGGTTCAGCTCACTGACAGGCAACATCACATCGCCTTCAATATGATTGATCAGCGCGCCCAAAGAGAAAGGCGTATTACCCAAACGACCTAACTGCTCTTGCAAGCGCTCGGTGGTCAGGGGTTTGTTATGGGCAACCACCAAAGGCATGGTCGATTCTACTTGCACGACATGACCCGCTGCATCTCTTGCGATCGCCGGTCACATCTGATCGCCCGCTCCCTGCACTTCAATGGTGATCGGGCGCTGGAAGTGGGGTTGGTCACCCGCAAACGTTTGCCGCAGTTGGCGATCGAGTTCCGGGTCACTGGTTTTCCAAACTTTATCTCCCACATGAATCCGGCGAAAATCAAGATCGCGTCGCCCAAAGGTTAACAGAATCTCTTCTCCCCGCTGCTCGACAGCATAAATTCGGCCTCCCTCTTCTTTGGTTTCTGGACGACCACTGTCAAACACCACACCATCACCGGGTTTGACGGGCACCTGCGATCGCACAACAATCTGCTCACCCCGAATCCGCACAATGTCTCCGAGATAGACACCTCGCTTTTTACCGAACCTTGCGTGTACCAGTTCTTGGTTGTTGATGCCTTGAAACCATCCGGTATGCAACCCTCGCGAGAATGCCATCTCTAGGTCATAGCGTTCTTTATCGGTTGCCCCAGAGGTTTTGGCCCCCCTAGCCCCCCTTTCTGGTATGCCCGGTAGGGCTATATTTTGGGGGGAATCAGAGTTTGATGAGGAGGGTGCCAACTCTGCCATCGCGCGATCGAGAGCTTGGCGGTAGACCCGCGTTACGTTAGCGACATACTCTGGGGTTTTGAGGCGACCTTCAATTTTGAGAGAAGTCACCCCTGCTTTCACTAACTCAGGTAAGACTTCTAGCCCAGCTAGATCTTGGGGACTCAACAGATACTTGCGATCGCCCAAATTTACCGTTTGTCCGTCAGAAATTAATTCATAGGTCATTCGGCAAGCTTGGGCACATTCACCCCGATTTGCCGATCGCCCGCCCAGCGCTTCACTGGTGAGACATTGCCCCGAATAGGCCACACATAAAGCCCCGTGAACAAACACCTCTAAAGGTAGGGAGACCCCTCGCTCTCCGATCTGCTGTTGGATTTTGTTGATTTCTTTCAGCGAACACTCCCGCGCCAACACCACAAGTTGACAGCCGAGCGATCGCGCAAACTCTACCCCCGCTGCACTCGTCACCGTCATTTGGGTTGATGCATGGATCGGGAAGTCAGGCGATAAGTGGCGAATGAGCTGACACAGCCCTACATCCTGCACAATCAGGGCATCGACCCCTGCTGCAATAATCGTCCGCAAATATTGTTCAGCTTCGGCTAGCTCTTGCGGGAACACCAGCGTATTTAGCGTCACATAACCGCGCACCCCACGCCGATGCAAAAACTCCATCAGCTTCGGCAGGTCAGCTTCGGTAAAGTTCTGTGCTCGCATCCGGGCATTAAAGCGATCTAACCCAAAGTAAATCGCATCTGCACCATTTTCGACAGCAGCTTTCGCGCAATCCCAATGACCCGCAGGTGCAAGGAGTTCGGGGCGTCGCCAAGTCGGTGCAGTAGATTCAGAAGCGGGGTGAGCAGCAGTATTCATCGGGTCTAAAACGCGCTAGCAGCGATCGCCAATCATAAAACATTCTTTAGCCATCATATCGTTGCAAATTCTGGGTGTGAGGGCGATCGCCAAAAGAAAAAATCCTGACCCAAGAGCCAGGATAGAGAGGGAGATCCATCAATGGAAGCTTTTGATTTTTCTAGGAAGCAAGTGGAAAGCTGATGTGCTAAGCAGCAAAGGCGATGAGTAAGGTACAAGTGACTAACAGAATGGCGATCGCGCCTTGAAGGGCATAACGCTGCTGCTCTGTAGCAGAAGGATATGTGGCGAGGTAGGTAGCAGGCTCAGAAGCGTAGTTGTTGAAGATGCCTTCAGGATTGATGGTTTTCATCGTTGTTGTCTCACTCGCTTGTGTGGCCTTATGTAAACTAATGTAAATGAATTGTTACAAAATGTCAATAATTTAATATTTGTGCTAATGAAGACAGCTATAAGTTTTACTGATCTTTGCCTTCTACTCGCCCCAACGCCTAAAGCCCTATTCGCTAGAATGACGCTTGTTATGAAATAAGATATAGCGTCGAA
>CBIHQL010000375.1:0-4833 GCA_966211855.1 uncultured bacterium | reverse complement strand
GCTCTCCAGTCAGCCAGAAGATAAACAACATACTCATCCAAGCTGCTAGTACTAGATAGATTAAGAGAGCAGCAATGTTTAGTACAACTTTCAGCAGGTTCTGCCAAACGCCTCGTTTTTGTCTAACTGCTGTGATGACCTTGATCAGCCCTGTAATGATTAATGGCAAAGTCGCGATCGCAGCTAACAGACCACCAAAGAAAAAGATGACGAAGGATGGCATCTGGAACACGACAGACACCAGCATGATGAAGCCAGCCAAAATCAGCAAACCAGAACAGGCAAGTTCTACCTTCTGACCTTTCTTACCCGACTTGGCTTGCCTGCGAGATCTGAGAGCACTTTTAGCCGTTAATATGCCATGCAATCCTGGCAAACCTGCGACAAAGATCAGGGGCAGAGTCGCGATCGCAACCATCAGCCAACCATTAAAAGCAGTCAGGATAGATGTGGCATTGAACGCTATATAGGTCGGCATTATTCAATCAGCTTTGAAGTTCGATGGACAGTATTTAATAGCTACACTAACCGAACTCCAAATTTCTCAGGAGAACCGGCATAGCGATCGTATTCAGCGAAAACTATTTGCTCTTACTAACTTCAGTACAATAGTTTTCAATAGCCATTTAAGCTTCGTATGCCTGCAAGAGATATTTATCATGATGCAGTGAAGAATGCCTTGATTAAGGATGGATGGCTAATTACAGCTGATCCATACGTCATTAAATATGAAGATGCTGAACTATACGCGGATCTAGCAGCAGAACAGACTATAGCCGCAGAACGAAACACACAAAAAATAATCGTTGAGATCAAAAGTTTTATCGGTCGTTCCCTCATGCATGATTTTCATGCCGCGCTGGGACAATATATTGTTTATCGAAACTTAATTCAGCTAACTGCACCTGAATATACGTTGTATCTAGCAATTGACAGCAGTACTTATGAAAACTTTTTTCTGCGCAAATCTGTACAAGCTGTTACTAAAGCTAACACACTACTGTTAATAGTAATTGATATGCAAATAGAGGAGATTCTCCAGTGGATAAATTAGAAGGTTATCGTAAAATCATCAAGGAAATCCTGACAAATTATCACCAGCTATCCCGTACCTCTGCTCAATCAAATATAGAAGATTTACTTACTTTTGATGAGCAACAAGATAATTATCTATGGCTCCGTTCTGGATGGGATGGAACCAAGCGAGTCAGCACTATCATCATCTTTTTGCGCATCAAGAATGGCAAAGTTTGGGTTGAAGAGGATTGGACTGATTTGTGCATTGTAGATGATTTGTTAGAGGCTGGTATACCCAAAAGTGACATTGTTCTAGGCTTTCATCCTCCAAGTAAGCGTAAATTAACTGAATTTGCGATCGCTTAACATTAGAGGATTACTTATCTTAGCGGATAAAAATTTGTCGATAGCCACACTCTGGACAATCACTAATTAGACTGAAGCCTTCAGGAATTCTAGGATGAATATCATTCTCTAAATTGGGAAACTGGTGATAGAAACGGCACTCTAGCCAGTAGGCTTCATGAACCGTTTCACAATGGATAAAAATATAGTAGGTGTAACCTCTTTTCTTAATACGCCTTCGCAGACTAGTATCCGAGCGCCCTACATATAAAACAGGCCCGGTTAGAGCATTGAGAAAAAAATAAACACCAGGTTGATCTTGAACGTCGTTATGATGGCTTAATTCATTGAGGCGTCTAACTTCTGAATATTGATAGGGCATTCGGCATTTACTCTTTAGTTAATTAATGAACCTACACTTCTTATCGGTCTGATTATGCGAAACCTATCTATACTCTCCGGTGCCAAATAAAATTAGATTGGCTTTCTTAATGGCTGCACTCATGAGATTGATATCGCTTCGAGAGCTACCAAAGAGCTTCAATTTCTCTAGAATGTTTTCGTAAAAGACAACGTGTTTATAGTCTCGTGCTCCTCTAAACCAATATTCTCCTCTCTCGTCAAACGGTACGAGAGTCGTATAATCTAGATAAGCCCGTGGTGCAACCATTCCACAGCGAAAATATCCCCACTTTTTAAGATCAATCCCTTGCCTTCCTCGCTCATCATATCGATCGCATTGATTAGGTTGATCCCTAGCAGTAATTTTATTTTCAATTAAAAATGTAACTATATTGCTCCATTCTAAAGAAGAGTGATACTTGTGGCTAGCAAGATACTTTTCTTCCCAAGCAAACTTTATTTTTTCGCCCCACAGCGGATTAAGAACTCTAATTTGGAAGAAGATATCAGTTTCACCTAGTTTTGAAGCTCGAACTGATCGCTTTGCTTCTATCAACTCATAGGGAAAAACAGGCCATTTTGTAAACTTAATAATGAACCAGTCTCGGAAATTAGCATTCTCTTGTATGTTGCGGACAATAATATGATCAATATCTTTTTCACTAACTTGCATGAGGGAAAACCTACACTTCAGTTTGCAGGTTTAGTCTTCCCGAATCTTCAATATCTCTAACTTGCAAAGATTGACGAAAAATCGATCGCCCCACATAAAGTAGGGCAATTGATAGTTATTTAGAACCAAATTGTTGTTTGGCTTGCTCGTAGACTTCGACCGTAATTTGAGTGATACCTGCGTCTTGGGCAAACTTTTCGATTTTTTTGCGGGCGGCAGGGCGAACGAAAAAAGGAATTTCTTTTAAGCGGGCTTCAGCATCGGCAGTCCATTGAAGGGCATCGCTCATGGTTATATCTCCTACACGCGAGCTAGATTCGGCATTAAACCATTTTGAGCGTAGAACTGCTTGACCCTGCTGGCAAGTAAAGTAGCGGGTGTGCGATCGCACGATAACGGCGCAAATTTCTCAGCATGATTGCGATCGCACAAAGCTGGAATAGCTAGCTGGCAAGGCTTTGAATATCTTGAGTACTAAAACTTACTGAATAAAGAATACTAATTTGTAGCTAGAGAATTGCGAAACTACGTAATTTTCGGGATGACGTTGCTTCATGACAACTTTAAATTTGTGTAGTCAATGTGAAGTTGTCTTCAAGAAGCGTAAGATCAGCCAAAATGGTGCAAAACCATCAGGGTGTTGAGGTTGAATCCGTTATCTTGAGAGCCGTTGAACTACTAACAACGGCTTTTCCTTCCCACCTGGGGTGCTTAGCAGGTTTCGATATCTATTGTTGTGCACATTCTCTCGGCAATAACATCTACCCGTTTTGACCAAACGATTGCTGATCATGCGAGTTCAGGCGTCAGGTTGTTTGTGATGTTTGATTGTTGATGGAATTGATGATCTAAAGTTTTCGATTTCGTGAATAGTTGGGCGATCGCTTTTCAGTTCAGTTAAGCGCTGCGACGCCCCAAGGCTTTCCATAGTAAGGAGGCCAAGTTCACCCTGACCAGAATTAGATTGTTGAACCGATTGAATTGATTGAGTTGAATTGATTGAACAATCTCCCTAGTTGGGGAGAACCAACCTTGCTGCCGTGTTTCCTAAAAGCTGGAAACTAACAGGCAATCTCCATTCTTTTGTCTATCGAGTTTTAGCAGTTCCGCTGAGTGCTTCTCAGATCGGATTCCTTTGCGCTGCCGTGTGGGTTTCACGCTCTTGATGCAACTTCACCTCACCCAACGAAGCCGTAAAGGAGGCATTTATGAAACGTTCCATGATTGGGCGCTCATTCAACAAATTACAGACACCAGCGATCGCTATTCGCCCACGTATTCGCCAAGTTGGGCAATGGATGCGTGGTGGAGTCTTGGCCTTCGCCCTCTTAGGAGTTGTCTTACAGCCCAGTTCCATGCCAGTCGCCGATGCTGCAACTAACGTGCAATTGCCGCTATCAACCAAAGGGGCGCGGATCGTCGATGCTAGCGGTCAACCTATTTTGTTGCGCGGAGTTAATTGGTTTGGGATTGAAACCGAAAACCATGTGCCCCACGGTCTATGGGTGCGCGATTACAAAGAGATGCTGGCTCAAATCAAGAGCCAAGGCTACAACTTGATTCGTTTGCCTTATGCCGTGCAATCATTTCGCTCAAATAGTATTAGCGGTGTTGACTTCAGCATCGGCAGCAACCGCGACCTGCAAGGTAAAACTCCGTTGCAAGTGATGGACTTGATTATTCAAGAAGCCAATCGTCAAGGACTTTTGGTGCTACTCGATAGCCACCGTCTCAACGACCAGCGCATTCCTGAGCTTTGGTACGGTGATGGCTTTACCGAAGCAGACTGGATCGACACCTGGAAAATGCTGGCGGTTCACTACAAAAACCAACCGAACGTCATCGGTGCCGACCTCAAAAACGAACCCCACGGTCGGGCGAGTTGGGGTACCAATGACCCCGCAACCGATTGGCGGCTAGCGGCTGAACGCGCTGGTAAAGCCATTCAAGCGATCGCTCCCCATTGGTTGATTGTCGTAGAGGGTGTTGAGAAAAACGTCCCTAATCAAAAGCTGCCGAGTCATTGGTGGGGCGGCAACTTAGAAGGTGTAAAAAATGCTCCGGTGCGGTTGCCTGTGCCCAACAAGCTCGTCTACTCTCCCCACGAATACGGTGCAGGTGTCTATAACCAGCCGTGGTTCTCAGATCCCACCTTCCCCAATAACATGCCCGCTCGCTGGGAAACAGGCTTCCACTACATCGCCACCCAAGGCATTGCCCCCATCTTGATTGGCGAGTTTGGCGGTCGTCAGGTCGATAGCACCTCGAAAGAAGGCATTTGGCAGCGCAAATTAGTCGAGTTTATCAACCAGAAAAACCTCAGCTTTACCTACTGGAGCTGGAACCCCAACAGCGGCGATACGGGCGGCATCTTGAAAGATGATTGGCGCAGCATT
>CBIHQL010000374.1:0-4840 GCA_966211855.1 uncultured bacterium | reverse complement strand
CGCGATCGCCGGGGCAAACTTCTGCGCCATATCAGTAACAATGCCAAACACCAGCCTGATCGAGAGCCAATTGTAGAGCGAGGAGAATCCGATTCGCAGACTCATCAGTTGGTAGTGGATTCAGAAACAGAACAAACTGGGGTTGGGCAATTGCTGATGGCCTACCAAGGGCTAGATGGCTCTTTGATCGAGTCTCAAATTCAATTTATGCATCGCTTGCCGAATGAGCTGAAAGGTTATACGGCAGTATGGCATTTAGCCCTCGCCCCGCACGAATCTCAGAAGCTGGGCTATCGGCTGCAAATGCTCAACAACCGCCGACGAGCTTCAACGGTCAATACGCCCATGACCTTGGTACAGGCACGCTCAGCCGAACTGGTCGAGGAGCAAGAGTGGCGACAGCAAGTAACGCAAATTCGCTCAGATAAAAGTATGTTCAATCAAGTGATTGAGCGAGCTGAGCAAGATGTTTATTTGTTACGACAAACCTTCGGCAAAGGCAAGGCGCTTTCAGCCGGGGTGCCCTGGTTTTCGACTTTGTTTGGTCGCGACTCCATTATTGCTGCATCGCAAATCTTGATTTTAGACCCAACGATCGCCCGCGAAACCCTCAACATCTTGGCGCATTACCAAGGCAAAGTAGAAGATGATTGGCGCGAAGAAGAACCGGGCAAGATTTTGCACGAACTGCGCTTGGGCGAAATGGCTCGCTGTCAAGAAATCCCTCACACACCTTATTACGGTACGGTCGATGCCACGCCGCTGTGGTTGATGCTTTATGCCGAGTATTATGCTTGGACACACGACCAAGAGACCCTCGAAAAGCTGTGGCCCAATGCCTTGGCAGCCATGGAGTGGATTGACCGTAACTGCAAAGAGACGGGGTACCTGAGTTATGAGCGGCGATCGCAGCGGGGCTTAGTCAATCAAGGCTGGAAAGATTCGGGCAACTGCATCGTCAACCGTAAAGGCCAAATGGCAGAAGGAGCGATCGCCCTATGTGAGGTGCAAGCTTATATCTACTCTGCCAAAATCCGGCTGAGCGAGATTGCGCGGATGAAAAAGCGGATGGATTTAGCCGAGCGCTGGCAAGAAGAAGCACGGGAGCTAAAGATTCGCTTTAACCGTGATTTTTGGATGGAAGACCAAGATTTTTGTGCGCTGGCTCTGGATGGAGAGGGCAACCAGGTAGACAGCATCACGTCCAATCCAGGACACTGCCTACATTTGGGCCTGCTATTTCCTGAAAAAGCCTACAGTGTGGCTGAGCGCTTGCAAGCCCCCGATATGTTTAACGGTTGGGGCATTCGGACGCTGAGTAGTTTATCGCCCGCCTATAACCCCATGGGCTACCACATCGGCTCTGTATGGCCTCACGATAATGCGCTGATTGCGTTGGGCTTGCGATCGCTGGGGCTAGTTGACCAAGCCCTAGAGCTATCCCAAGGGTTGATTGATATGACGCTGCAACAACCCTACCAACGACCTCCAGAGCTGTTTTGTGGGTACGATCGCATAGAAGGCAGTGGCCCTGTGCAATATCCAGTTGCCTGTTCACCCCAGGCTTGGGCAACGGGGAGTATTTTCCAGTTGATTCAAATGATGATTAATTTGGTGCCCGACGCTTCTAGCAACCATTTGCGCATCATCGACCCGGCACTGCCAGAGTCAATCAATCGACTGTCTCTACACAATCTTCGAGTTGGCAACACCCTTCTCGATCTAGAGTTTGAGCGCTCTGGTTCAACCACCGCCTGTCGAGTCGCCAAAAAACGCGGCAACTTGCGAGTGGTCATCGAAGCCTGAAACAGACCTCTCCCCAAACCCCTCTCCTGCAAGGCGAGAGGCTTTGAATCTTGCTCCCCTTCTCTCATCTTTCTCCCCTTCCTTTGTAGGGAAGGGGCGGGGGTTAGGTTTCTTCGCGGGGTTCGCTGGTTTGACCGGGAGACGAATCAAACAAGGCATCCAGGCGTTCGCGAGCATCTTCTACGGTCATCGATCGCATCACCAACAAAGGTTCATTGATCACATTGCCCGTGTCGTCTAAAAACTCAGGGTGGGGCACAGCACGTTGACGCGATCGCCCTTGGGTTGCCCCCGCATTTGCCGCCGACCAACCAGAGCCAGCATAGCCGCGCTGGGATTCGATCCCTAGAGTCACCATGCTCCGGATCAGATTGGCGATCGCTAGAAATGCCAAAACTGTGAAGGCAAGAATATAGAGCAGATGTAACATTGTTTCCTCCTAGCCGAGTCTCCTACCAGCCAATATGGGGTGAGTTTATGAGTTAGCAGAACGCTCTAGACGAAACCGAATTGCCATCTGCCAACATTCCGTAACCAACTGATGCCACGGCATCAAAACACTTGATTCGACCCCAACTTGCCCATCGGTCGCTTTGAGGAGCATTTGTGTTGTGCGCACCTCTTGTTGAGCTTGCTGCACCCGTGCCAACAAATCGGCTTGTTTTTCGGGGCCTAGAAACGGAATCTCTTCAGTTTCTAACAAAACTCGCGATCGCTCGAACCAATACTGAAAATCTTCCAAAAGTGGTTGCAGGACGGTTTTCAGCAGATTGGATTCTGGCACGTTGGAGTTAAACATGGATTAAAAATGAGTTTCTAACTATCAGTATTCATCATAATCTTAATTCTATTTACGATTTGTAATAATTCTTGGGATTTCTTTGGTATTCAATTGTGTTTTCCCGCATGTTTTCAGCCACAACAATGCTTAAGCGTTGCGAATCTTCTGAAGGTTAATGATGAAGGTGACGAGGAAGGAAGCGCGATCGGTAAGATAGAGGCTGAGGGAACTCCTTCCCTGTCATCTAACCGAAGCCTTGCAAGTTCACGACATTATCTCGAATGGTTCAGCAGCAGATGTCTTCTTCAGAATCTCCGTCAGGACAACCCGAAAAAATCAATCTTCCTCGCACCAGCGAATCTGAGGCACTGAAGAAGATTCGTCACACTACCTCTCACGTGATGGCGATGGCAGTGCAGAAGCTGTTCCCCAAAGCGCAAGTCACGATTGGCCCTTGGATTGACAACGGGTTTTATTACGACTTTGACAGCCCCGAACCGTTTACCGAAAAAGACTTAAAAGCCATCAAGAAAGAGATGGTGAAAATTATTAATCGCAAGTTACCTGTGATTCGTGAAGAAGTGTCTCGCGAAGAAGCAGAGCAACGCATTAAGGCGATTAATGAACCCTACAAATTAGAAATTTTGGAAGGGCTAGAAGATCCGATCACGATTTACCATTTGGGTGATCAATGGTGGGATTTGTGCGCTGGCCCCCACGTTGAAAACACCAGCGAACTCAACGCCAATGCGATCGAGCTAGAAAGTGTGGCTGGAGCTTATTGGCGAGGTGACGAAACCAAAGCCCAACTGCAACGGATCTATGGCACCGCTTGGGAAAACCCTGAACAACTTGCAGAATACAAACGCCGCAAAGAAGAAGCCCTCAAGCGCGATCACCGTAAGTTGGGTAAAGAATTGGGGCTGTTTATTTTTGCCGACCAGGTTGGCCCCGGCTTGCCCTTGTGGACTCCCAAAGGTACTTTGCTGCGATCGACCTTAGAAGACTTCCTAAAACAAGAGCAACTCAAGCGCGGTTACTTACCCGTTGTCACCCCGCACATCGCCAGGGTTGATTTGTTCAAAACCTCCGGGCACTGGCAGAAATATAAAGAAGACATGTTCCCGATGATGGCGGAGGATGAGCAATCTGAGGCGCTAGAGCAAGGCTTTGTCCTCAAGCCGATGAACTGCCCGTTCCACATCCAGATCTATAAGAGCGAACTGCGGTCTTATCGCGATTTGCCGATGCGGTTGGCGGAGTTTGGCACGGTTTACCGCTACGAGCAGTCGGGTGAGTTGGGTGGACTGACTCGCGTGCGCGGCTTTACGGTCGATGACTCTCACCTATTCGTCACCCCCGAACAACTCGATGCTGAATTCTTGAATGTGGTGGATTTAATCCTCTCTGTGTTCAAGAGTTTGCAACTGAAGAACTTCAAAGCTCGCCTCAGCTTCCGCGACCCTGCTTCTGATAAGTACATCGGCTCGGATGAGGTGTGGAACCAGGCCGAAGGGGCGATCCGCCGAGCGGTGGAAACGCTGGGGATGAATTACTTTGAGGGCATTGGGGAAGCAGCGTTCTATGGGCCAAAACTCGATTTCATTTTCCAAGATGCGCTCGATCGCGAATGGCAATTGGGAACGGTGCAGGTAGACTACAACCTACCCGAACGCTTTGACCTGGAATATGTGGCGGAAGATGGCACTCGTAAGCGTCCCGTGATGATTCACCGAGCGCCGTTTGGGTCGCTGGAGCGGTTGATCGGGATTTTGATTGAGGAGTATGCGGGTGATTTTCCGCTGTGGTTGGCTCCAGAGCAGGTGCGTTTGTTGCCTGTGAGCCAAGATCAGGTGGAGTTTTCGCAAGCTGTGGTTAATCAGATGCGATCGCTCGGTCTGCGGGCAGAGGTCGATCTCAGTGGTGAGCGGCTGGGTAAGCTGATCCGCAATGCTGAGAAGGCGAAGATCCCGGTGATGGCGGTGGTTGGCGCTAAAGAGGTTGAGTCGAACAGTCTCAGTATTCGGACTCGCGCGAATGGGGAGTTGGGGTCGATTCCGGTGCCGGAGGTGTTGGAGAAGTTGCAGGCGGCTTTGGTTAGTCATGAGAACTTCTAACTTATAGAACCAGGAATTGGGGGGGGGGGGGCGCCCACCCCCCCTCAGCGGGGGGGGGGGGGCCCCCCGCCGCCCCCCCCCCCCGCCACAGCAGCGTCCGATCGGCGCGATCAGTAGGCGATCAGTAGGCGCCGGT
>CBIHQL010000373.1:0-4843 GCA_966211855.1 uncultured bacterium | reverse complement strand
TGATAACTCGCGGTTAACAGCTTGCAGCTCAGCCGTACGTTCTAGCACTCGCAATTCCAACTCTTGAGACGTATGGCGCAATCGAGTTACGACCAAGGCGATTCCTATTAAAGCCAAGGTCAGCAGGCCAGCTAGCATCATGAAGGTACTTCGCAAACCCGCATTGGTTGTCGCTATCCATTGATCGAGAGGCGTGCTAATTGCCAAAACGCCACGCACATCCCCCACTTGCCAATCGCGCTTTGGAGTATCGGGATGCGTATTGTGACACCCTACGCAGCTTGGTTGCATGCGATCGGCCTCGGCATAACGCACAGATAAGCGTCCTTGAAAATTTTCAAAACGCACAAAGGGTTTGTCGGGTTGCTGTCGTAAGGCAATTAAGGCTTGGCGCTCAAAGTCATCTTGGGGGCCGCGTTGGGTTTTACGCCACCGAAACGGATAGTCACTATAGAGCCGAACTGACATCCCCGGATTTTTTTGACTCAGCAATTGACCTAGTTCAATGAGATAGGTGGCTGGAATCGGAATCGCATTCGGAATCTTGGCGTAGTCTGGTGTGATCTGCACTCCTAGAACATTCTCGACCCGATGCACTGCATTATCGCTGTAGAGAGTGCGAGCTGTGCGAATACTCTGGGCATACAAGGCCGAATTTTGCAGAGCTTGCGAACGAATTAAATTCATTGACAAGCGTGACATATTCCAGAAGGCAGCCGTTACCCCCACCACAAACAAAACTGTTAACAGCAAGATGGTACGCCGATTGAGCAGTTGGATCAGCGGCTCTAACAGTTTCCGACTCCATCGCTTCTCAGACCACTTGCCGACTCTAGATCGTCCCAGATGCATGTTGATTTCTCTTATTGTCCTAACCGTACCCTCACTCACCTATCACTACAGAATCTACCCGGAGAATCACTTAAAGTAGAAGCAATCTTGATGAAATGCTGAGTCTGCTGGCTCCAGTACAAGGCGATCGCGAATCAGTCATAAACAATTTTGAAATTTTTCAGCAAACTCTTGCAAAAATTCCTAATTGCTGTGCTACGATTAGAAACCGATGGCGAGCGTAGCCAAGTGGTTAAGGCAGTGGATTGTGGTTCCACCACTCGCGGGTTCGAGTCCCGTCGTTCGCCCTTATTTCAGGAATAGACTCAAATAACTGATCCAAATTTGATCTAAGACAGTACCCTTCTAAAAGCAGAGAGGTGCTGTCTTAGATCATCTATCAGTTTTAACAAAAGAGCTAAATGACTTCTGCCTTCCCAATGATTAGAACTCTAAACCTATAGCACTGGGGTTTATGAGGCCCCAGAAGTAAAGCTCAAATTTCTCTATCTATATAAGGTTTAGCGCTTCACTACATCAACCTTGCCTAAATAGAAGCAGAGATCCCTCAAGAATTCAACAATACTCTCTGTTATCTCAACGCATTATTTTACTGTCGAAATCCCTCCCAAACGAGGTTTTTCAGGATTTTCAATGGCTAAGTCAAATCTATATCGGGCTAAAGATTATAGCATGCCACTCAACACAAAAAACCTTATTAACGAAAAATGATAATATCGATAATATAAGGTCAAAAACTATTCAGTATTAATGAAACCGATAACAACAGCTAGTTCTACTAGGGCAGGCCGTTACGTAGAGCAGCACTCAGGCTATAGAGCCTTTATACCTGAGCCACTACCACCTGTACCTGAAATCGTCATGGATCAGGAAATGTGGAATCTCCTATCTCAAGCAGACCGAGCACTAGGGCGATTAGATGGTTCAACGGATGCTTTGCCCAACCCCGACTTATTTGTCTTTATGTACGTTCGTAAAGAAGCTGTTCTATCAAGTCAAATTGAAGGAACACAAGCATCATTGATAGACGTTCTAGAATTTGAATCTCAAACCCTAGAACCAGATAATCCTCAAGAAGTAAGTGAGGTAGTAAATTACATTGCTGCCATCAATTATGGGCTTGAGCGGTTGCAAGAGTTGCCTATATCGTTGCGATTAATTCGAGAAATTCACAATGAATTAATGCAAGGAGTCAGAGGTGCTGAGCGAGATCCAGGAGAATTTCGTCGAACGCAGAACTGGATTGGATCTGGGGGGTGTTCTTTGACAGAGGCTACTTATGTCCCTCCTCCACCTTATGAAATGCTGCAATCGTTGGATAACTTGGAAAAGTTCTTGCATGACTCCACACCAATTCCGGCTCTCATTCGAGTTGGATTGGCTCATGCTCAGTTTGAAACAATTCACCCCTTCCTCGATGGTAACGGTAGAACAGGCCGCCTATTAATTACATTTTTGCTGTGTGAACAGAATATCCTGCAACGTCCATTACTTTATCTGTCTCACTACTTCAAAAAATATCGTGCTGAGTACTACGATCGTCTTCAAGCTGTTAGAGATTACGGAAATTGGGAGGACTGGCTAAAGTTTTTCTTGCGTGGGGTCTACGAAGTCGCGCAGGAAGCTTCTGCTACTGCTCGCAGAATAGTTAAGTTGAAAGAGGAACACCGCCAATTAGTACTTAGTAAGATGGGGCGCAAATCCGGAAATTCTATAGCTCTGCTTGAAAGCCTTTACTTTAAGCCCATCTTTACTGTGGAACATGCTGAAGAAGTTACGCAGTTGTCATATCCTAACGCCAACGCCCTAATTAGAGACCTCTGCGAAATCGGCATTTTAAGCGAGATTACTGGGCAAAAACGTAATCGAGCATTTTCTTATGATCCATTCCTGGAGGTCTTTATAGAAACTTAGTAAATCTTTGGCAAAAACATTGTCGGTCAAGCTTTTTGTATTCTAAACACTCGGAAGACAGTATCTCGGCAGTTGAATAAGGGCGATTGCATGCAGGCAACGTAATCGCCCTTATAGAAAGCTAAGTTTTTTCTTAAAATTCGACCTATCGGTAACGTCAGAGCTACTCAACCAACTTTTCGGTAAGCATAACCAGCTTGCTTAAAATGCTGATCCAGATATGTTCCATGAGAACTAGCTCCCATTAGGCCAGAGTGAACTGATGCCGGAACGCCTAAATACTGATAGACACTTTCATTAAGAAACTTAACTTCTAGTACTTGATTAATTGGGTCGTACCCGACTGATGCAAGATTTGATGACGATACTGGTGTTCTGTCCATTCCATTTACGCTCTTTTTCAACGTACTACAACAGACTGGACTCAGTCTGGCCTAAAAAGGCAAAAACACCCGTACTACAAGCGTAATCCTAGGTAATTTTAGAGTTTAAAACCTGCATTAACTCGTTGAGTTATTGCGTATCGCGCAGGGAAACATGAATAAAGCCTCTTGAAAGAAATCTAAAAGGCTTATGTTTGGTTTTCTAGAATCTCATGATTGAAATCTTAATCATTTCTGCTGCGATCGCAATGTTGGTGGTGATGGGAGCGATCGCCTTTATCCTGGCTCGTGAGCTTACCAAACAACAACCCCAACGACGTAAGCAAACTACTAGACCTGTAGTCGCACCATCCAGCCCTCCAACCGAATTACAGCGGCAACTCATTAGACTGTGTGGGGGCGATCGCGCAACTGCCGAGCGTTTGGCAGCTTTAGAAGGTGGCAATTGGCAAACAGCGATTGACAGATTAGTTCGCGATCGTCGGTAGTCTAGACACGTTTACCGCTCACTGACAAATTTCAGCTAAAGCAAGATCGGTTCACAACTTAAGGAGGACGCTTTTACAAACCCTGTTCTCCTATCTATAACGATGTATAGCAGTCAATGGCGATCGCCCTATGAGTGAGAAAGAGATTGAGCAGCAGGCACTAGAGATCGAGGAAAAAGTGCAAGACTTGCTGAACAAAACCGATGAGTATGCTGAACAAATCGATATGGATGCAGTGATCAAGCATGGCAAGGAATCAGCAGAAAAATTGCAACAGCCTGATGCTAAGTGAACTCAAGTAGATGCAAAATAATACCCCCTTCTTGCATGATCTTGCTTTGAAGCAGAGGTAGCAGAGAAGGGGGTTTTTAGTTTTACAGGAGAAATCACTTGGTTCGCACCCGACAGAAGCCCTACTTAACAGACACAGCATCTACATCCACAGTGGCATCACCCGATGCAGTGCGATCGCTTTGAAAGGCTTCCTCAGCATCCGATTTAGGAGCCGCTTTCAAACGTTCGGTCAACATTTGCGAAATTTCTGCCATCAGTAGTGTCAAGACAATACCATCATCAATCCAACCAACGATGGGAATAAAGTCAGGGGCAATATCGATGGGGCTGAACAAATAAGCTAATGTCCCCAAGATAATCCACCAACGATATTTGGGGTTCCGGATGGTGTTGCGATACCAGTTGTAAATCGATTGAGCAGAGAAGTTCATAGGGTTACCTTTACAATTACCTTCGATCTTGGCAAATCCTGAGTGAAACTTCCGGTGTGGATATTGCGCTGTTTAGGTCTGGAAGATACGCCATATCGAGATTTTGCAGCGATTTGAAACTATTTAAGGTCGCGATCGCTCTGTAGTGGATGAGTTGAGGCACAGACTCTCTAAAATTGAAGATGCTTTGCACGATTCCCGATACTCTGGAAAACGACGCTGGCTAGACGCACGCAAGGAGGCATATAAAAACTGTGAATATTGCAGAACTCTTTCAACAGGGTGGAATCGCCATGTGGCCTTTGCTGCTGCTGTCGATTTTGGCTCTGAGCGCCATCATTGAACGGTTGTGGTTCTGGTTTCGGATTCTGACTCAAGAAAAGGAAATTGTAGATCGCGCCTTGGAGGCAGCCCGCTACGACTGGGGAAAAGCTACAGAAATAGTCCGCCGAGCCGACGATCAACCCATTGGTCGCTTTTT
>CBIHQL010000372.1:0-4846 GCA_966211855.1 uncultured bacterium | reverse complement strand
GCATTCACTATCACGTTTGGAACCCTCGCACGATCCGCTACATCCCTAGTTTGATAGCAGATTGGGGATTGAATCGGACACATCCAGAACAGCATCAGAAAACAATTGAGGCTTATATAGCTTCGCTGCCATCCAACCAACGTAAGCGGGGACGGAGAGCGAGCTAGGCCAATGACTAAGCAAATTCAGGGCACTGAGACACAAGTTTCTGAGTGCCCACAGGTAAGCTATGAGGCTTCATCTGATAGCCAGCTTAATTTCATCTTGGATTGGTTTGCAATTTTCTATAATCAGCGTTTTCTTTATGCCAAAGCTAAAACAGCCAAAAATAAGCCAGCTTGGTTAACCGCTAATCGTAAAGAAGCCCTAACACCCCAACAGCTATATGAAAGATGGCAAGACCCAAATGAGTTGATTGGGGTAAGGTTCTGGAAGAAAACTCAATACTTTGTTCTAGATATTGATTTTGGGAGTAAGTATCACCCAGCCAAAAACAGAGAAGCGATCGCTAAGATTTTAGGAGCTCTAGAGCTTGTAGGCTTGTGTCGAGCTCTCATTGTACGCTCTAGCCATTCAGAAGGACTTCATATTTACTTTCCGCTACCTAACGAGTTCGTGCTTTGGAAGGTTGCTCTACTAGTCAAGACAACACTTGAGGAAGAAGGTTTTGAAATCCAACGAGGGCAGTTAGAGATTTTTCCTAACTATATTCGTTACAACCCCAAATATCTACCAGAATATGGTGGGCACCGCTTACCACTACAAACAGGTTCCTTCCTGTTGAATGAGGAGTTTCAGGAAGAGACGAATAGCTTAGCAGCCTTCATTAATCGGTGGTATTCAGCAGCAGCAGCACAAGATATTGAAACATGGCAACGATCGCTAGCAGCCGTCAAAGCACAAAAACTATCGGCTAAAGATCAAGAGTGGCACGATCGACTTGAAACCACTTTAAAGACGGGATGGACTGGCAAAGGCCAAACCCAGATGATAGTCAAAGATGCCTGCGTTTACGGTAGGGTCTTCAAAGGCCTACCTTGGCGTGACGTAGAAAATTTTGTGATTGAAACGTTAACTACAGCACCAGGTTATAGAAAGTTCTGTGGGCACCAGCGGAACATCAAGCAGGTAGTAAGGGACTGGATCAAGACTAATCAGAAGAGTAACTATTACTATCCGATTCACTCTAGGCAGAGTAGTGAGACTAAAACTCCTGCTGGACCATCAAACCAACAAAAGCAGCAGCAGGCAGAGCAGAAAATTCGAGACGCGATCGCTCAGATTTTGGCAGAAGATGGGCGTTTACCAGATGGGAATACAGCGAGGGTAAAGCGCCTCCATGCTATTTCCCGTTGTAGTAACGCCACGATTTACAAGTATCAGTTCTTGTGGGACTCGCAGCATTCAGAATCGTGTGTAATACCTGACTCTGAAGCAGATTCAGCCGATTCAGCGATCGCAGAAGCGCTGGTTGAACGCTCAAATTTGTCTGTAATAGCTCAGCCTGAGGGGGATTCAGAGATTTGTAACTCCTTATACAAAGAGCCTCAAATCAAAGCAGGGCAAGGTATTACAGACAATCATTTACTAAGTATATATAGCTCTTCTGCTGCCTCTAAAAGCCCAGAAGTATGTGCTCCCCCACCCGCCGCCTCAGGTTTGCGTTCGCAACCAGAAAAGGAACCGATTTCAACTGCATCAGAAAATGTGTTGATCGAGAAGGAAAAGCTACGAGTGGGCAGTTTAGTTCGGCAGAAAAAAACGGGTGAGCTTTTTGAGCTCAGAAGCCATGATAAGTCAGGGATGGCATGGCTTAAGCGTAAGCAGCAGTTTGTACCTTCAGTTGCCTGTCTCTTCCCCCTGTCTGAGTTCGAGCCGTACCAGCAGGAAACGTGTAGCCAGCAGATTTTATTAGGTAGAGGTTCAGTTTATGGTTTCTAGCCCAGAAATTTCTCGTTTGAACGGCAGTAAGTCTCGTGGACCTGTAACCGAGCGAGGTAAGACGATCGCGAGCCGTAACGCCACAAAACATGGTCTGCTAGCCCAGAAACCACCTCTACTGGTAACGGAGGATTTAGAGACGTTTGAGGGGCTTGTGCAAGGTTTGATTGACCAATATCAGCCAGAGAGCCCAGTTGAACATTTTTTGGTTCAGCAGGTGGCGATGGGGATGCTGAAGCAGTATCGGTTGTGGTCGGTGGAAGCAGCGATCGCAAACGTTGAGATTTTGAAGGCAGAGCGTTTCGCTCGTTTTCCTGATGTCGTGACTCCTGCGGAAGTGGAGCTAGACTCATTCGACAAATACCGGGAGAAGCGCACCCCTCGCAAACAATTTTTGGAGCAGGAGAAACGTGCTCTAGAGGCGCTAATTCATGACCTGGCTTTTGATCTCTCACACCAAGAGGAACGGGGTGAGGCAAAAACGCTAGAAGCTTTTAGAGATTCCCTGAGCGAACACTATTCGAGTGAGAGTAAAGCTACGGAGGTCCAGCAGTATCGAGATGAGTTTGATGAATGGCTGTGTGCGAGTTGGACTGGGCGCAAGCGGAAATACACGGCTAACTTGGCTGAGGCGATCGTACGGGCGAATCAGTTAATTGAGCTAGCTCAGCAGCAAATCGAAGAAATTGACCAGACTTTAGGCGAGATTGAGACAACAGAGCAGGACATTCAGCAAGCAGGAATTACAAGCAAGGGAATGCACCAGCAAGAGCTATTCAGCCGCTACCAGCGGAATATTAACCGGGAACTGTATGAGACGCTAGATAAACTGGAAGCAATCCAACAACGGCAGAATCAGGATTCTATGGGTTCGTTTGGTCGAGATCGAATAGAGCATTAAGCAACACTGCCAGTCAATGCTAGGTTGAGAACCCTTGACTTGCTATTTTGCATGGGTAAGTTTGGGCATAATTGGTTGGGTGCTGAATGTTAAAGCGCCTAATGGTTAGCCGCTTTCCTGTGACAAATGGATTTTTCGCTGCAAAATAAACTTGTTTCCTTCATCTGGTCGATCGCCGATGACTGCTTGCGCGATGTGTACGTGCGGGGTAAGTATCGGGATGTGATCCTGCCGATGTTTGTGTTGCGGCGGCTGGATTGCCTTTTGGAAGGGACAAAGGAAGCTGTTTTAGAGGAAGTGCGTTTCCAGCGAGAGGAAGCGGGCTTTACGACACTGGACCCTATCGCCCTTAAGGAAGCTGCGGGCTATGTCTTCTATAACACTTCAGATTGGACGTTGACGAAGTTGGTCAAGACTGCGACCAACAACCGCCAAATCCTTGAACAAAATTTCAAAGCTTACCTGGATGGGTTTAGCGACAACGTTAAGGAAATTATTCAGAAGTTTGACCTGAGAAGCCAGATCCGCAAAATGGTTGCGGCGGATGTGTTGTTGGATGTGCTGGAGAAGTTTACCTCGCCTTACATCAACCTCAGCCCTCATGATGCTATCGACCCGGATGGACGGCGATTGCTTGGTTTGAGCAATCTGGGCATGGGGTACGTGTTTGAGGAGTTGATCCGCAAGTTTAACGAGGAAAACAACGAGGAAGCGGGGGAACACTTTACCCCCCGTGAGGTGATCAAGCTGATGACCCATGTGCTGTTTATCCCGGTGAAGGATCAACTGCCTCCGGTGATAACGGTGTATGACGGGGCTTGCGGGTCAGGAGGGATGCTTACAGAATCTCAAGACTTCATTACCGACTCAGACGGGGCGATCGCCTCGAATGCGGGGGTTTACCTGTATGGGAAGGAGGTGAACGGGGAAACCTACGCGATTTGTAAGTCAGACATGATGATTAAGGGCAACGACCCGGAGAACATCAAGTTTGGCTCTACCCTATCAACGGATGAGTTTGCTGGGATGAAGTTTGACTTCATGCTGTCAAATCCGCCTTATGGAAAGTCTTATAAGTCTGAGCAAAAGTTCATTCTGGATGGGAAGGACGTTCTCGATCCTCGCTTCCAGGTGGAGTTAAAGAACTTTAAGGGGACTAGAGAAACGGTTCCAGCAACGCCACGATCGTCGGATGGGCAATTGCTGTTCCTGATGGATATGGTCAGCAAGATGAAGCCGTTGAGCGTTAGCCCGTTGGGAACCCGAATTGCTTCGGTTCATAATGGTTCTTCGCTGTTTACGGGGGATGCTGGAAGCGGTGAGAGCAATATCCGCCGCTACATCATCGAGAATGATTGGCTTGAGGCGATCATTCAATTGCCCAACAATATGTTTTACAACACGGGCATCACAACTTACATCTGGGTTCTGTCGAATAACAAATCACCTCACCGGAAGGGGAAGGTGCAGTTGATTGATGCGTCGGAACTTTACCAGAAGCTACGGAAGAATCTGGGGGCGAAGAACTGTGAGTTTTCGCCAGAGCATATCGAGAAGATTACCCACCTCTATCTGGAGATGCCGAACCAGGGCATTTCTAAGGTGTTTGATAATCACGATTTTGGCTATTACAAGGTGACGGTGGAGCGTCCGTTGCGGTTAGCGGCTCAGTTTACGGATAAGCGGTTGGCGGCTCTGCGGTTTGTGCCTGCGTTGCGAGAGGCGATGGAGTGGGCATACGAGAAATGGGGCGATCGCCTCTACTTTGAACTGGAAGACCACAAGACCGCGATCGCCACTCACTTGGAACAGGAAGAAATTGAACTCAACAAGAAACAGCAGGATGCACTGTTTTCGGTGAAGACCTGGGAAGCCCAACGGGATTTGCTGGAGGTCGGCAAAAAGCTGATGGCTGAGGTTGGGCAAGACCTGTGGATAGACTATAACGAGTTTTCGGCGAAGGTTGAGGCGGCTTTGAAGAAGCTGTCGATTAAGTTGCCAGCG
>CBIHQL010000371.1:0-4857 GCA_966211855.1 uncultured bacterium | reverse complement strand
CTTGTGCTCTGAGTAATAAACTTACTATAGTTCTTAGTTTTGCTTAACTATTGATAAGTAAAATATAAAAATATCTTATAAATGCCTTCGAGGATTGACATTTTACAAACCTTGGTTTCTGAGCAACGATTGGGTGTAACGAAGTAGAAATACTCAAGTTGCGAGGAGTTCTCTTATGGTTGCTACTACCCTCCAACCAGTGGATGTGCAAGCATCGGCACGCCTAACTATGCAGACCCTTGAGATTGCATCTGAAACGACAGCGATGCGATCGCTCGACTGGGATCGCGATCGCTTTGATATTGAATTTGCGCTGATCAATGGCACAACTTACAACTCCTTTTTGATTTGTGGCGATCAAGTTGCTCTGATTGATACCAGTCATCAGAAATTTCATCAGCTTTATCTAGAGGTAGTCACAGGTTTAATCGATCTACAAAAGATTGATTATTTGATCATCAGCCATACCGAACCTGACCATAGTGGACTGGTAAAGGAGATCTTGCAACGGGCACCTCAAATCACGCTGGTCGGCTCGAAAGTAGCGATTCAGTTTCTAGAAAATATGGTGCATCAGCCATTTCAGCACATACTGGTGAAGAATGGCGATCGCCTGGATTTAGGTCAAGGTCACGAGTTGGAATTTATTTCGGCTCCTAATCTCCATTGGCCCGATACAATTTTCACGTTCGATCACAAAACTGGAGTGTTATTCACCTGTGATGCATTTGGTATGCATTACTGCAATGATCACACGTTTGATGAAGAACCAGACTTGATCACGGCTGACTATCAATACTATTACGATTGCTTGATGGCTCCCAACGCTCGCTCGGTGTTGGCTGCGCTCAAACGGATTGAAAAGTTAGAGATTCAAACGATCGCGACTGGACACGGCCCTCTTTTGCGACATCACCTATCTAATTGGGTTGAGCTATACCGCCAGTGGAGCCAAGCGCAGGCTAAAACAGATGTGCTGGTTGCTGTGTTTTATGCCGAAGAGTATGGTTATGCGGAGTCATTGGCACGAGCGATCGCCCACGGCATCCTCAAAACCGAAGCGGCGGTCGAATTGATTGACCTGACCACCGTTGAGCTACAAGAGATTCGTGAAATCGTCAGCAGTGCCGCTGGATTAGTGATTGCTATGCCGCCCCAATCTCATGTGGGTGCTCATGCGGCTTTAAGTACGATTTTGGCAGCAGCCCATCCTAAGCAGACGATCGGGTTGTTAGAGTCAGGGGGTAGTGAAGATGAACCAATTTATCCCTTACGCAATCAGTTTCAAGATATTGGCTTAACCGAAGCGTTCCAGCCGATTTTAGTGAAATCAGCGCCAACTCCGGCGATCGAGCAGGTTTGTGGGGAAGCAGGGGTAGATCTGGGGCAATGGATTACTCGCGATCGCACCATCAAGCAGATGAAATCTCTTGACTCACAACTCGATCGCGCTTTAGGGAGACTCAGCGGTGGGTTATATTTGCTGACTGCCCAAAAAGGAGATCTTTCTAGTGCCATGATTGCATCTTGGGTGATGCAGGCAAGTTTAGAGCCGTTGGGTGTGGCGATCGCAGTGGCTAAAGATCGAGCGATCGAAGCACTCCTACATCCGGGTGATCATTTTGTGTTGAACGTGTTGCAAGAAGGCAAAGCTCAGCCGTTGATGAAACATTTTCTCAAACGTTTTGCACCGGGGAGCGATCGCTTTGCAGGCATTAAAACATACACCGCTATCAATGGTTCACCGATCTTGGCAGATGCTCTCGCCTATCTCGAATGTACCGTCACCAGCCGTCTAGAAAATAACGATCATTGGATTGTTTATAGTACGGTTCAGACGGGTCGAGTTGCGCAATTAGAGGCTTTAACGGCTGTCCATCATCGCAAGGTAAGCAATCACTATTAAGCCTTGTAGGAAAAAGAAATTTCTCCTGCACCCAACCTTTTCACAGTCTTTATCTTTTATTGGTTTTTTTCATGCAGAAACCTCTTAGAAATACAACGGGTCATTGGTCAGATGTGCTTTACAGCGGTGGCATCATTCGCATTTTAGAAGCCATTCAAGACTTAATTGTCATCTCTCTTTGCGTTGGTCTCTTTAGTTTCATGCTGGTGCAACTGCGGGCGATGGTGTTGTCGCTTTTGCCACCGCTAGACTTTCAAAATGTCACATCAGATATTTTGTTCTTATTAATATTGGTAGAACTGTTTCGCCTACTGGTGATCTACCTACAAGAACATCGGGTCTCAATTGGTGTAGCTGTAGAAGTTTCTATCGTCTCGGTGCTGCGTGAGATTATTGTGCGTGGCATTTTAGAAACGCCTTGGACTCAGGTGTTGGCGACCTGTTCTTTTCTCTTGGTGTTGGCGGTTTTGCTAATTGTGCGAGTTTGGATACCTCCCACCTTCGATGGTATCGATCCTGAAGAACAAATTTCGCGTCGTCATCGTGCCCGTCATGCCGTAAAAACCGTTGAAACCGAGTTGCACAACTCTGCAGTTAGTCCATCGATTACGCCTGTTTTTGATCACTCTGAAATTTAAGCGATATCAATTATGTTGTCTTCTCCCTCTGCTCAACGCCAGCGCGATGTTCAAGTGGCTGAGATTGCTTTAAATACTAAAATTTTGCGATCGCGCACTTGGGATCGCCTCAAATTTGAAGTTGAATACGCTCGTCAACGTGGCACCACGGCTAACTCCTATCTCATTCAGAGCGATCGCACCGCCTTGATCGATCCACCTGGAGAATCTTTCACGCAGATCTTTGTGCAGGAACTTGAGCAACATCTTGACTGGTCAAAGCTCGATTACATTATCCTGGGGCATGTCAACCCTAATCGGACTGCGACACTTAGCGTCCTGCTGGAAAAAGCCTCGCAAGCCACAATTGTTTGTTCTAAACCTGCCGCGATCGCCCTTAAAGCCGCTAATTTTGAGGGGAATATCCAGGTTGTTCGAGCTGAAGATAAGCTGGATTTGGGGCAAGGACATTGTTTACACTTTCTCCCGGTTCCCACACCGCGCTGGGCAGATGGACTCTGTACTTACGACTCCCAAACGCAGTTACTTTACACTGACAAACTATTTGGGGTGCATGTGTGTAGTGATGAAGTCTTTGATGAAAACTGTAAGCAACTCGATAGCGATCGCCACTACTACTTTGACTGTCTCCATGCAACTCAAGCCAAACAAGTAGAAGCTGCACTCTACAAAATCGCATCCCTCCCCGCTAAAGCCTATGCACCGGGACATGGAGCGATCGTTCGTTATAGTCTCAGTCGTCTGAGTTATGACTATCGCCAGTGGTGTCAACAGCAAAAGTCGCAAGAAGTGCGTGTGGCATTGCTCTATGCCTCTGCCTATGGCAATACAGCCATCTTAGCCCAAGCGATCGCCCAAGGCTTGATGCGCTCAGGCGTTGCGGTTGAAACCATTAACTGCGAACATGCAGAACCCGCAGAGATTACCCAAATCATTGAAGCTTGCGACGGTTTCATCATTGGCTCTCCTACCTTAGGGGGTCACGCCCCCACCCAAATTCAAACCGCTTTAGGATTAGTCTTATCAACCGCAGCCAAAACCAAGCTGGCAGGTGTGTTTGGCTCTTATGGCTGGAGTGGTGAGGCGATCGACTTGATTGAAACCAAACTGCAAGATGCAAATTACCGCTTTGGTTTTGAGCCGATCCGGGTACGCTTTAGCCCTGATACCACTACTTTGCAAGCTTGTGAAACAGCCGGGGCTGAATTTGCGCAAGTTTTGAAGAAAACCAAAAAACTGCGATCGCCCTATCAACCCAGCACACCCACACCCCCTGATCGCACCGCTCAAGCTGTTGGTCGCATTGTCGGTTCGCTCTGTGTTGTGACAACGCGATCGGGAGATCAGCACCGTGGGTTTCTCACCTCCTGGGTATCCCAAGCCTCATTCAATCCTCCGGGGCTGATGCTCTCTGTGGCGACTGACCAAAATGCCGAGCAGCTCACATCTCCAGGCGATCGCTTTGTCCTGAATATTCTGCAAGAAGGTCGCCAACTGAGACGCCATTTTGCCAACTATAGCCAGCCTGATGCCAATCCTTTTCCTAGCCTGAATACTCAGCTTGCCGACAATGGCTGTCTGATTCTCGAAGATGCTCTAGCGTTTGTTGAATGTACGGTACAGACACGGATGCGCTGCGGTGATCGCTGGTTGATCTATGCCACGGTTGAGAGTGGTCGTGTGTTAGAACCCAACGGTACCACTGCGATCGCCCACCGTAAATCAGGCAATCACCCTTAATGTCAGGTGGGTCTAGCAATTTTACACATTACGGCAACTATCGAATCCCAATGGTTAACTGGAAGTCGCCTGTTCCGTTGCGCCGAGCTTCTGCCCGCACCAGGAGTACCCGTACTTTGTAGTCACCACTGCTGGGTAATGTCCCTGTCCAATTGGTGCCGACAGATAAGGTTTCTCCTTGCGGGCTAAATACCACTGCCTCCATGAAAGAACTGTTGCTGCGGAGATTGACGGTCATTTTCTGGCCTGCCTGCGCTTTGAGGAGGTAATCCCGTGTTTCGTATCCCTGAACCCAACCGTTGACTGTGGCAGAAGTTGCTCCCGGTGCGAAAGAAATACGCTGAGCTGGGTTGCTGTTACCACTATCCACGATTAAAAGATCACCTCGTACCCAACCTGTGGCTTTGGATCTGGGAAACTCGACATAGTACCAGAGGTGACCATCGTTACCACGAGTCGCTTTAATAACTTGCACGCGATCGCCCGATAGGCCATAGCTAGGAGCCGGAGCATTGGTAGAAGGCTGCGATCGCACATTGATTTGACCTCCGGGGCTACCCCGCAGAGTACCCA
>CBIHQL010000370.1:0-4865 GCA_966211855.1 uncultured bacterium | reverse complement strand
TGAAGCGAGAAGATACGGATGGCCTCACTCGCACCATCAACCCTCAACAGCAAGGCATTCCCGTTTTGGGGATTGCGGCTATCCAAGTGTATACGCTTGTCCATCAAGCGGTTCCTCTACCACCCCTGGATCAACCGTTATGGATTAACTGGCCTGGCCCAGCAGAAACCCTGCAACATTACTCTTATGTCGATGTTCTTAGAGGTAAAGTCCCCAAGACAGCCTTTGCAGACAAAATTGTTTTGATTGGCATGACCGCGACTGGGTTTGATCCCCTGCCGACCCCCTTTAATCGCAACCCCTCTGCTAGTGGAGTGCATTTACACGCCGCTGCCATTAGCAACTTATTACAACAGCGCTGGTTGCGGGTTCCACCAACTCATTGGGATTGGTTGCTACTGCTCGTCGGGCCAAGTTGGAGCTGGCTGTTGAGCCGAGGGGGAGCTAAGTACCAGAGCAGCCTATGGTTGGGAGTGTGTGTCGGTTGGGCTGGACTCAGCGTGCTCTTATTTCAGCAAGGCTACTGGTTGCCTGTTGCTAGCCCAATCATGCTTTGCACTCTCACCACCGGAGTAGTGGCACTTCACGATCGCTTAAGAGTCAATTCCTTGTTGCAAGCTCGCAGCGAGTTTTTAGCAACGATGAGCCACGAAATTCGCACACCGATGAATGCAGTGATTGGTATGACCGGGTTGTTACTCGATACCCCACTGACCTCCCAACAACGCGATTTTGTCGAAACGATCCGCAGTAGTGGCGATTCGCTGCTGACCCTCATTAACGATATTCTCGATTTTTCTAAAATTGAATCGGGCAAGTTAGAGCTAGAAGCCCAACCTTTTGAATTGCACGCTTGTATTGAAGAATGCCTGGATCTGCTAGCACCGAGGGCCGCAGAAAAGCAGTTGGAGCTGATCTATAACCGTGCGCTCAATGTGCCCGATCGCTGGATCGGTGATGTTACCCGCATTCGCCAGATTTTAGTCAATTTAATCAGCAATGCTGTGAAATTTACACCGAGTGGAGAAGTCGTCGTTTCGGTCACAGCTCAACTGGTTAAGCGCCCTCAGGCTCACAGATCAGCAATCTCTGCTCAGCCAGTCTCTGCTCAACGTGGTGGAGCCTTGTACGAAATTTGTGTTGCAGTTAAAGATACCGGAATTGGCATTCCGAGCGATCGCCTCCATCGCTTGTTTAAAGCGTTTAGCCAAGCCGACTCTTCGACCACGCGGCAATATGGCGGTACTGGCTTAGGCTTAGTGATTAGTCAGCGCCTGAGTGAAATGATGGGCGGGCAAATTTGGGTAGAGAGCCAGCCCGGTTCAGGGTCTACATTCCACTTTTCGTTTCTCGCGGCGATCGCTCCTGCAACTAAAGCCAAAACCGATTTACAACCCCAGCCGATTTTAGTGGGCAAACGTCTGTTAATCGTGAATGACAATGCCACCTATCGCCATCTGTTATCTCTACAAGCTCGGTCTTGGGGGTTAGAAACTCTGGCAGTTGAGTCTAACGCCGTTGCTCTCAGTTGTTTGACCACCGAACCTTTTGATGTTGCTGTGCTCGATTTGCAAATGCCCTCTATTGATGGAGCGATGCTGATGCAAGCGATTCGTCAACTTCCCCAGGGCCGTACATTACCATTAATCTTGCTCAGCACCCTAGACCGCTTAGATCTCCCCCCTGACGTAGCACTTCAGTTCACCTGGATGCTGACTAAACCGCTCAAGCAAGCTCAACTCTACAATACTTTGTTGCAAGCCTTAGGGGCCTCTCTGCCCATCTCTGCTCCAACTGCAACTGGGTTATCACTCCATCGAGATTTGGGGGCACGCCATCCCCTGCGGATTTTGGTTGCTGATGACAACGTGGTTAACCAAAAAGTGGCGCTGCATTTATTAGAAAAAATGGGATACCGAGCCGATGTGGCGGGGAATGGTTTAGAAGTTTTGAGTGCCCTGAACCGTCAAACCTACGATGTGGTGTTGTTAGATGTGCAAATGCCCGAAATGGATGGGTTGACTGCGGCTCAAGAAATTTGCCAAACCTGGCCTGCTGATGCTCGCCCCCGTCTGGTTGCGATGACCGCCAACGCTATGCAGGGCGATCGCGAAGCTTGTTTACGAGCAGGCATGGATGACTACATCAGTAAACCAGTACGCACCCCAGAGCTTGTTCAAGCTTTGCTGCAGTGCCGTCCTCAAACCGTAGCATCTCAGCTTTTCGCAGAAGACCCTTTTGATCGGGACTTCTCCCTCTTAGATCTCCAAGCGATCGCGGCGTTACGAGAGTTGGGTGGCGAAGATGCAGAGATGATATTGCAAGATGTGATTGACAGCTATTTCGCAGATACTCCCTCTTTAATTGAGACGATCGCCACAACGCTAGAAGCACAAGATTATCCAGCCCTTCACTATGCCGCTCAAACCTTAAAAACGACGAGCTTAATGGTAGGAGCTGGCTCTCTGGCGCAACTGTGCGAGGAATTGTTAATCAGTACTCAGCCAGGAAAGCCCTCAACGACTGTGCTGGCAGATGTTTGGTGCGATCGCTTCAGCACTGAATATGCCAAGGTTGAAATTGCCCTGCAAAATATTCGGCAGCAGTCTTCAGAACTTCATGCAAGCTGAGGGGCAGAAAGTTGATAATAGGCAACGATATTCCGAACCATTGATTGCTGTGCCTTATCGTTATCTCCTATTTCACAAGCCCTATGATGTGCTGACTCAATTTACTGACAGCGATAACCCTGACCAACCCCGCCAAACCCTCAAAAACTATATTCCGGTGGGGGGTGTTTACCCGGTGGGGCGGCTCGATCGCGATAGTGAGGGGTTGTTGCTACTCACCAATGATGGCCCGTTGCAACATCGCTTAAGCGATCCTAAGTTTCAGCATCCTCGTACCTATTGGGTGCAGGTAGAGCGAATTCCTGATGCCAATGCGATCGCTCAACTGCAAAAGGGTGTGGTGATTCAGGGATATCGCACCCGTCCCGCTCAAGTGCAGTTGTTAACCCACGAACCTGAGTTACCGCCTCGCAACCCACCCATTCGGTTTCGCAAAAATGTACCTACGGCTTGGTTAGAAATGACACTGACTGAAGGCAAAAATCGCCAGGTTCGGCGGATGACCGCTGCTGTGGGATTCCCGACCTTACGCCTCATCCGAGTGGCGATCGCACATTTACAACTGGCTGACCTGCAACCCGGTGAATGGCGAGATCTAACACCTAGTGAATTAGCACCCTTGCGGGCTCGCCGCTCTGGAACCCGTCTCTAACTTGTGATCAATGCAGTTGACCATAAGGGCTAACCCGGAGTTCAATAGAAGCATGAGTATCAGGGAAAACATCTAGAAACCTACGAGATCACGGTTACTTTATTTTGCTGTCTGGCAATATAGTTGCAACTTCCGTTACCGTGATGAAGTCACCCGCCTTTTGCTGCTACTTGTTGGTACGCTCTGCTTGGTTAGCTTAGTTTCTAGATTGACAGCGAAACCCAATGACCTCTGATTCACAATTTGGTTGGCGTGATTCCTTGCGACAGCTTCCTTGGCCCTACCAATCACCTGTGGTCGGGTTTTCGCCTCATCTGCCCATGAATAAAGCAACATCATCTCTGCCGCCAACAAGCACCTTCAATACCCAAGCATCGCAAGCAGAGATTGGCCCTGGACTGTATACATTAGATGCGACCGGTAATATTCTCTCAGTAAATTTAGCAGGTGCTAGTCAACTCGGTTACACACCCGAAGAGTTGATCATGACCTCTATGATTGAGCGCTTGCACCCTAGCGATCGCGCCACTCTATTAGATCAACTAAACGCCTTACAAGCTGCAGATGATCATAGCGCCCTGCCGCCCCCGCTTCAGAGATGGAAATGTCGGCAACGCTGCAAAGAGGGGCACTTTATCCCATCGATCATCTCTACTCAGTGGATGGTGGGGATCACTCACTCCCAATCCCATCAGATCCCTACGACCCACTTGTTGTTGACCTGCGAGACCAACCATGATTGCTCTCTGTCTGCGGCTGTTTGGCAACCTGAATCAGACTTGAGCGCTGCTATTTTAGCGACAACCAGCAGTTTGATTATTGTGCTCGATCCGCAGGGGCAAATTGTTTATTTCAACGCAGCTTGCGAAGAAGTGACGGGCTACTGCTTCTCAGAAGTCCAAGGTTTGCCCTTTTGGGATATTCTTTTAATTCCTGAAGAGGTTATCCCTGTTCAAAGGGCCTTCCGCGACTTAAAGGCAGGACAATTTCCGAATAAGTACGAAAATTATTGGGTTACGAAGGATCAACGGCATCGGTTAATTGCTTGGTCGAATACGGCTATTTTGAATTCAGAAGGTGCGGTGAACTATATCATCGGTACTGGTATCGATATTACTGAGCAACGCCAAGCCGAAGTAGCCCTAGAGCGATCGCAACAACGTCAGTACCAGCAGCTTGTTGACTCAATTGATGGAATTGTCTGGATGGCTGATGCCACAACTTGGCGATTCTCACTTGTGAGCCAAAAAGCTGAACTCATTCTTGGCTACCCAATTTCTGCGTGGCTAACCGAACCTCATTTTTGTCTCAACCATCTACACCCTGACGACCAAGCTTGGGTTTGGGCTTATTGTCAGCAGGAGATCCAAGCAGGCCGCGACCACACGCTCGAATTTCGGATGATTGCCCAGGATGGTCATACAGTATGGTTGCGCAACATTGTCACGGTTGTCTCTGATAGCCAACCTCCGCAACTGCACGGCATGATGATTGACATCACTGAGCGGCGGCAGACTGAGCTAGCCCTACAGTTGAGTGAAGCCCGCTACCGAGCTGTGATGGAGCAAGCCGTTGAAGGCATT
>CBIHQL010000369.1:0-4877 GCA_966211855.1 uncultured bacterium | reverse complement strand
ACGATAAATTTCAGAGTCGGCAGTTGGATCACCATGGAGCAATGGAGCCAGGGTTTCTAGTGCTACCTGCCCTGCTAAATATAGGCGTGCGAGAACGGCAAAATCGGGGACTGATAACCGCAGAGCACCACCCGGACGTAACACTCGTTGCCACTCCGCCAACAGGGAGGGGAGTTGTTGAGGTGACCAGCGTTGTAGGCCGTAACAGCAATAAATCAAGTCGGCTGAGTCATTCTGAAACTGGCTGAGGTCTTGCAGATCGGCAACGATGTCGGGGTTGACGCTAGGATGCGGGTCGATGTGAATGAAGTCGGGCAGTCGTTGGGTACCACAACCGAGATACAGTTTCACGCTTAATTCCTACCTTTGCTGCTTGAGTCTCTTTGGGGAAGTTTGCCGCTTACTACCCCAATTCAAAGTGTTTAATTAAAGTGCCAAGTATATATACTTCTAGCTAAATTTGAGTCTATGGCATCGATTTCAAAACAGTTGGCGATCGCGCTTCAGCATTATCAGGCAGAGCGGTTGAAAGAGGCCGAGAAAGTTTGCCGTCAGGTGTTAAAAACTCAGCCAGAGCAAGTCGAAGCTTGGTATTTGTTGGGGTTGGTGGCCCAAAAACAAGGGAATGCGACTCAGGCCCAAGAAGCTGCACAACGAGCTGCCTCTCTCTATTGCCGTCTGGGCACTACTTGTTTTAATAAACGCCAACTTGACGAAGCGATCGCCCACTATCAAAAAGCGATCGCCCTTTCGCCTAATTATGCTGAGGCGTATAACAACCTGGGGAATGTCTATCAAGATTTGGGTCAAGGAGATACAGCGATCGCGGCTTATGAACAAGCGATCGCCCTCAAGCCAGAATTTGCAGAAGCTCACAACAATCTTGGCAATCTGTATAAGCGGGAAGGTCGCCTGAGCGAAGCGACTGCTCATTACGAAAAGGCGGTTGAGTTACGACCGGACTTAGCCGAAACCCTGAATAATTTGGGAAATGTCTTCAAAGATCAGGGTCGAATGTCAGAAGCGATCGCGGCATACCGGCGCTCAATTGAAATCAAACCGCAGTTAATGGAAGCTCGCAGCAATCTTTTATTCTCGCTGCACTACGACTCTAGCCATCCACCAGAGCAGATTTTTGCTGAGCACAAGCGCTGGGCTGAGCAGTTTGCTGATCCGATTACCCGCCAAGCTCCGCCCCTGCAAAATGATCGAACTCGCGATCGCCGTTTGCGCATTGGTTATGTGTCTCCCGACTTTAACGCCCATCCCGTTGGTTTTTTCATTGGCTCGGTGTTAGCCGCCCATCGTCGGGAAGCGGTTGAAGTGTTTTGCTATGCCAATCTGATCGCCCGCGACAATCTCACAGAGCAATTGCAGCGGTTTGCAGATGGCTGGCGCGAGATTTACGGCATGAGTGATGAGCAAGTCGCAGCCCAAATTCGTCAAGACCAGATTGATATTTTGATTGATTTGGCAGGCCACACTGCGGGGAACCGAGTTTTGGTGTTTGCCCACAAACCCGCTCCGGTGCAGGTGACATATCTGGGTTATCCCAACACGACGGGGTTACAGGCGATCGATTATCGCTTGACTGATACGTGGGCAGATCCAGTCGGTAAAAGCGATCGCTGGCACACAGAGTCGTTGGTACGTCTGCCACGGGGGTTTTTGTGCTACCAAGCGGCGCAAAATGCTCCATCTGTCAGCCCACTACCCGCCTTAACCCAAAATTTCGTCACCTTTGGTTCATTCAATAATCCGTCGAAAATCACGCCAGAAGTGATCGCCGCTTGGGCAGCAATCTTGCAGGCTGTCCCTCACTCACGATTAATCATGAAGTACAGAGCGTTGACCGACGCCGCTACTCAGGAGTATGTCTACAAACTATTTGACCAACAGGGAGTCAGTCGCGATCGCGTGCAATTGTTGGGGCATGTGAATTCGTTTGCGGAGCATTTAGCGCTTTACAGCCAGATTGATATTGCTCTAGATAGTTTCCCCTACAACGGCACGACGACCACCTGTGAAGCCCTGTGGATGGGGGTTCCGGTAATTACGATCGCGGGTCAAGGGCATGCAGCGCGAGTTGGAGTGAGCATTTTGGCAAACTTGGGGTTGACCGATCTCATTACGACTTCTGTGGCGGAGTATGTTGAGTTGGCAAAACGATTGGCAGGCGATCGCGAACGGCTACGGTACTTACGAGCGAATTTGCGCTATTTAATGTCACGATCGCCCCTAACTGATGCTCGTGGTTTTACTCAAATCTTAGAAACAGCCTATCGACAGATGTGGCAGCGCTGGTGTGACGGTCAGCCTTCCTGATAGTTCCTGAATGCTGCTGAAGTTGATAAATGATTCATCAATTGTGAATTCTGTACCAAGAGTTTTGTCCACTTGGTAGAAACACGGTTGTTGTGATTCATCATTCTTTTGGTTAATGAATGAAGTTGATTGCTAGCTATAACCCTGCCGCTTTATGACTGAAAATACTGGATCACCCTCAGAAGCTTCTAAAGGCTTCAAAGTCACCGTTATGCAAGGCATTATTGGGGCAGTTTCTTTAGCGGGAACCACAGCCATTCCTTTGTTGGTCAATCGCTATTTGGCACCTCCCACCCCCGCCGAAAGCCCTGCCCCTGCGGCTCAAGTTTCTCCAGCGCCCGCCGCCACGACTGCCCCCTTAGTTGCTCAGCCTGCTCAGGTGGCTCCCGGTCAAACCATGCAAATGGGCACGATTGCGCCTCAAGAAATGCAGCTTGAAGAAGGCGGCAAAGGCAAAAAAGGTAAGAAGAAAAAAGACTAACGCCAAGGCTACAGCCGTTGTTGACAAACTTGGCAGGGTGCATTTATATCCACTTCTTAGTCATCCAGGTCTTGAAGTAGCTCTGAAATTCCATCTCTTCGTCAATCAACAGGTGCTTCATCTCCTTAAACGTTGCCTTGCGAATATACCTAGCCACTTGAACATACTCACTAGAACTGCGCTTACCCTTTGGCCTTCCTCGCTTCTTGGGTTCTTCTGTCATGCTACTCCCTGAAACCATTTCAGCAGTATGGCAGCGCTGTGAAACACTGGAATTTCAAAAAATTGCTTAATGGCTTTTTTGCTTAAGCAAAATTAGAGTGCAGATTCGGATTCTAGTCAGGGCATCCTGTAGCCTATGCAAACCTCGGAAACTGCAGACTTGTTAAACCGCTCATTAAAACCCAAAGGCATCACAGCTAAGACCAGCCTTTCAGGTGACTGCTTGATGCTGACAACTGAGGCCAAAGAAGCTCCAGATCAAGTGGCGATCGCTGACTTTGTTCGCAAGGGTATGACCAGCCTAAACAGCGATGCAATTAAGCGAGTTATTATTCGGGGTCAAGCTACAGGCAGCAAGGCTCCTAAGTGGCGAGAAACTTTAAACCTCAATGGCAACGTTGTCCCCAGTCCTATGCAGGTGACCGAGCCGGAAAGTTCCCCTGTCTCTCGTTTTGGCTTCATCAATAAGTTGCGATCGCTCAATGTGCCTGCTGCTGTTAACTCATTACTGCTGTTAGGCATCCTGATCACCACAACTCTGGGGGCGGTTGCTCCCAAAAAGCCTGCCGCTGTTCAATGGGAGTACAAAATTGAAGCGATCGACGACTCTGCCTTTGACTCATTAATGCGCATTTTTGGAGAGCAAGGGTGGGAGGTCGCCTCGGCACGAAGGGCAACTAGCGGCGAAGGAGACAGTACCAAAGGCTTGTATGAGGTTATTTTCAAGCGTCCCACCTATGTATCTGAAAGGGAAATTGCAGCGCGCCAAGCATCCGAGGGTTTATACGCCAAGGAGTTAGGAGGTCAAATTTTCGTCAGAGCTGTGCTCTTGAGTGAGCAGACTCACTATCTAGACAAGAGTCAGTTTGCCCCCTCGATTAGTGACCTAGGACTAGACCAAGACCCCGAAACAGAAGACTACAAATTTGATATCGCCCTAGAAGATGCTGCCAAAGTTGTAGTGACCGGAACTGCTAAGGTCAGCAAGCTTAAGAGCTTCACAGGGGTGGTTTATGCCACCACAGCAGGCGAAGCAACCACCCTTAGCCTTCTTTGCGCAACAGACAAGCCCTCACGATCAACACCCCAATCGCCCCAAGTAGAGAATGGCACTGCAACCTGCCCTTCTGGCACCTCAGAAGTAAAGTCCGAATAGCGATCGCCTAGTGATTTTCCTCTCAGCAACGGGGACTTTAGATAAGACAATCCTCGGAACTTACACTCATGAGCAACCCCTCAATCCCTCCACAAAATACCCCAGCCCAAGGTAACCCCACACTGGCTGAGTTGCGATCGCTGAAACGTGAATTGACCGAAACCAGGGAAGAAGTAGCAAAGCTCAGAGCAGAGCTGGACTACAAAAAGCTGCCGAATATTAGCGACCAAGTAGCGATCGGGATGCTCAAGGCGGGTGCAGTGCTATGGCTGCTAGGGGTGCTCATTAGTGGAATTGCCCCAATATTTGGAATAGGTTAAATGACCAAAGCGTATAAACGAACCTTGATCGGCATCCTGTTCCTAGTCCCGATCGCAATGATCGGGGTTTTGTGGTTTTGAGTTGAGTTATGCGGCACACTCACTCAACTCTCGCAACTCCAAATCCTCCTCATGCAAATCCTTCAGATCTTCGGGCGAACAAGTCGGATCAACCTCAATCAGGTAAGACCAGCCAACCCAGTTCAGGCTCTCACACAGCCCACGAGAGATTCGAGGCTTAGGTATTGCAATCCTCTTACAAGAACGTATTCAACGCGATCGCTCGAGCCGCGCCACTGCACTAATTGTCCAAACTCAAATTTAGGTGCCGGGACATCGTTGGGTAAGGCAATAATAGTCATAGCTCACCTTG
>CBIHQL010000368.1:0-4880 GCA_966211855.1 uncultured bacterium | reverse complement strand
AGAATCGGCATAGAGAGAGGCTTCAGAGTAAAGAAGCTTAAGTGCTTCCAGATAGTTTACTGGCTGTGTATTTCCCGTGGCTGCCTTGTCAGTTTTTGCCATTGATCCGGCTATTCCAGCCAGCGCGGTACGATTCCTTTCGTGGCACTTCTCTTGAATTGCATCTAGAACCTGAAAGTAGGGTTGCGCATCAGTTCGACCATCCTTTCGAGCTAATGTTTGCTCTAGATCTGGAATTGGCTCGATAGCTTTATCAACCTTGGTTGCAGGGTCTAAGTTATCAATGGCAGCACAACCAGCTATCAAAGATGCAATCAGCAACACAGCAGCAGTTTTAAGATTCATAGAAACAATTTCTCTACGACAACTTTGAGCCTCCTAAAATTTTCTCAGGAGGCTTTATCCATATTTCCCAGCGCGGTGAGCTGACTCTACTTCTAGAGCTCACTCTGAATGCCACATACGACTTCAAGCTCCTGCGATTTTTCAGCAAATTGGAGAGAATGGAGAGAGATTTGCAGACTGTTGGGGCGCGGATCTGATTGGGGAAGTGGTTAGAGACTGGAGCCATAGTGGGTAGCCAGCTCAACTCTAAAATCGTGCGATCGCTACATCAGTCTCGACACTGAGCATTAGATGCACCATAGAGAACTCAGAACTGGGTGACCCATGAAACTTGACGAGATTTTGCCACAACTGCAAGCTTGGTTTTTGCCAGAAGAACATAAAGAGCGTGACTTACCAGGGGGCGGGCGCTGGTTTTTTGTGCCGCATCAGGTCATTACTCAACGACTAAATACGGTTTGCCCTGGAGATTGGAGTAGCCAGTATAGCGACCCGATCACCAATGGCGATTACACCGTAATTCGTTGTGAACTGACCATTTGTGGTGTCACCCGCACTGGAATTGGAGATGACAAAACCTTCCCAGAAGTGAATGAGCGGGGCAAAGCTAAAATCATTGGCACGCCAGCAGTTCGCGCCTTTCGGAATGCGTTTAAAGATGCGGCGGAGCAGTTTGGCGTTTGTGCTTATCTCGACGAGCAAAAAGGGCGTCAGGGTCGAGATGCGTTTATTCGTTATATGCAAGGCAAAGGCGATGCCCGCGCTGCTAAATTTGCCTTAGAGAATGGTTGGAATGGGGAACCGACGGCGATCGCGAGTGGCCCTGTAGGTCGAGATAAGTTGATGCAAGAAATCACCCAAGAAATGAAACGGCTCGGCTGGACTGAGCTGCAAGGGCGGGACTACCTCAAGCGCAACTTCGCCGGAAAAGAAACCCGTGCCAAACTCACCAATAACGAGTTAGGTCAGTTTTTAGGTCATCTCAAAACTCAGCCCACGTTGAGTGCAGAAAGCGCTTAGTTTGCTCTTGTTTTCACGGCTCTTGCTCAGGCAGGTTCGGCCAATGACGAATCAGCTCTGCGACCGAACAAGCTTGGGCAAAGGTTCCTTGAGGTGCATGGGGCAGGTCACCGTCAAAAATTTCTGAAATTGAGCCGAGGCAGGCTTGATTTTGAAAATGGTCGAGCAGTGGTTGCCAATCGAAGGGCAGAGGTTCGGTTTCTGGGTCAAAAAAGCGCTCCCAAGCTCGGACAAACGGCCCCAGCAACCAACTCCAAACGGTGCCTTGATGGTAGGCGCGATCGCGTTGGGGTTGGGGGGTGACTTCTCCAAAGAGGGTAGGGCTGGCATATCGCCCCATATAGTCAGGATGGCTGGGGTCTAAGGTGCGGAGGCCATAGGGGGTCAGCAGGCGATCGCGAGCCACTTGCAACACTTGTCGAGCCTGCTCTGGAAGAAAACCACAGTGGTAGAAAGATAAGGCAACCACAGCATTGGGGCGAATCGTCGCATCAGGGCGATCGTCTGGGCCAATGGTGTCATAAAAGTACTCTAGCTCTGGATTCCAAAACTGTTGCAATGACGCTTGCACCTGTTGAGCATGAGCATGGTAGCGACGAGCTTGATTGTTTAAGGTGACGGGGTTGGTCACGCCACTGGTATCTAACTGCTCAGCCCAGCGACCCGCCCAGCAAAGAGCCGAATACCACAGTGCATTCACTTCTACAGGTTTGCCCCGGCGCGGTGCCACAGGTTGACCATCGACGATCGCATCCATCCAGGTGAGGGCAACTCCTGGCGCATCCCAGGTGACTAAACCATCGGCTGCATCGACTCGAATGTTGTAGAGCGTCCCGGCTGTGAGGGCTTTATAGATCTTCTGGACTGTGGGATATTGCTGAGCCAGAAAATCCCAATCTTGGCTGGCTTCTAGATATAGCCCCAAGACCTCAATCCACCACAACGAGGCATCGACACTGTTGTAAAAAGGTTGCACTCCTACGTCTGGAAATAAGTTAGGGATTAGACCGAGGTAGCAGTAATGCCCCAACATTTGCAGCAAGCCTTTCGCTAATTCAAAACGCCGAGTTGCGATCGCTAAACCGGGTAAGGCCATCAGCGTATCTCGACCCCAATCGTTAAACCAGGGATAACCTGCAATGACGGTGGGGCTGGCGATCGAAGCGCGATAGGCAATAAATTGATCTCCGGCTCGCAACAACTGCCACCACAAGTGTTGAGTTGCTGAGAGTTCCTGGAGTGGCTTTTGGGGTAAAACAGCAGCAAATTGTTGGGTCAAGCGTTGTTGTTCTGCTTGTAGAGCTGTGGCAAAAGCAGTTTCTTCCAGCCCTGTAGCCTCAGCCTCAGGCCAACCCACAACGGCTTCTAGGGTGATAGTATCACCTGGTTTTAAGACCACTGTTAAAGAACCAGGGCTATGCAGGTCTTCGTAGTCAGTTAACCCACGGCGCGTTTCTTCGGGGTAATGATAGTTCCAGTACCAAACACCATCGGGGTGATAGGTGCCTTGAGTCCACCGCAGTCGCCACGGGGTGCCCGCTTGCCCCGGACGAATTGATTGCAGTAAGAGTTGTTGTTGCCCGACCACTTGTGAAAAATGCAAAGAGGGATCGGCTTGCTGTTGATGGTGAAAGCTGCGATCGCCAATCAAGGGGCGTAGGTAAAGAGTCGCGACAGTCTGACCCGTATAGTGATACTCGATTAAAACTCGGTGTTGTAGCTCTGGCTTTTTAAGCTCTCCATCGACAGCGATCGCTTGCTTGGTTGTGGATAAACCGTAGGGCATCAAGAGACGGCGAGTTAGTTGCCACGGAGATTTCACCCAGAACCAAGTTGGTACAGGATCAATCGTAAAAGCCTCTAACCAGTGATAACCTTGCGGGGCGATCGCACCATCTAGCCAGAAATGCGTCCCCAAGGCATACACTTCTCCATCAACTTCTAGGCTAGCTTCGATGTGCGACAGCAATAAGGTGCGGTAGCTGGGGGGGTCTAGCGCGGCAATTAGCCAACCGTGATAACTGCGAGTATGGGCATCACAGACCGTACCGCTGGCAAAACTCCCTAACCCGTTAGTTAGCAGCCACTCGCGTGTATCTAATTGCGCCATACCTGTTACGAAATTTTATGACTCAGTCTAAGCCCTGTCTGGCTACTTGTCTGCTCTCTTCAGCCAAACTCTACACTAGCTTCAAACTCTGAGCGAGAGCGAGCTTGAACTCCAGTAGCTACCCTGCTTATTGATAGCAAGAGTCTACTGATTTCCATATACTCAAAATCGTTATGACTATGATATATTTGTAACAGTTCGTAATTAATCAGTCGTTGCTGAGGTGAGTGCTTACAGACCTTACCTGCGATGCAGCGAGCCTAGATGCGTGACTATTGAAGGAGAAGCCAGCACATGACCCTGACCTATAACACCGAAGGATGCCTACGAGTTGGTCGTCCTGCCCCTGACTTCACTGCAACGGCTGTGGTTGACCAAGAGTTCAAGACCATCAAGTTGTCTGACTACCGTGGCAAGTATGTGGTCTTGTTCTTCTATCCCCTCGACTTTACTTTTGTCTGCCCTACCGAAATTACGGCATTCAGCGATCGCTACGAAGAGTTCAGCAAAATTGGCACCGAAGTCCTCGGCGTTTCTGTTGATAGCGAATTTTCTCACCTCGCTTGGATCCAAACCGATCGCAAATCGGGTGGTGTAGGTGACCTCAACTACCCCCTCGTTTCTGACATCAAGAAAGAAATCAGTGCTGCTTACAACGTGCTCGACCCCGAAGCAGGTGTCGCTCTGCGCGGCTTGTTCATCATCGACAAAGATGGCGTTATTCAGCACTCGACGATCAACAACCTCTCCTTCGGTCGCAGCGTAGACGAAACCCTCCGGACTCTACAAGCCATCCAGTACGTGCAGTCTCACCCCGACGAAGTCTGCCCCGCAGGTTGGAAGCCCGGTGATGCCACCATGACCCCTGACCCTGTGAAGTCGAAAGATTACTTCGCGGCAGTATAGGTTTTAGTAATTAGCGATTCATCATAGGGTGCGAACGACAATCCGCGCCCTGTTTTTGTTTAAATCCTATTTTCTTTAAATTCAGAATTATTTTGCACAGCCATGCTGACATCTACAGACTTTAGCGGACTGCTGAATCAGCGTTTCTTTGCCAATTTTTTCCCGATTCCGGCAACAAGTGAGCTAGCGATCGCTCAACCCACTCCTGGGTTTGACTTGCCAGACATCACGCATGGGCAACGGGTGAAACTATCGGATTACCGCGATCGCCCAGTGATTTTGGCTTTTACACGGATTTTTACAGAAAAACAATACTGTCCATTCTGCTTTCCACACATCAAGGCGCTGAATGAAACCTACGAAAAGTTCACCAGCCGAGGTGTGGAAGTGCTGATGATTACAAGTACAGATGAGCGCCAAAGCCAAGTGGTAGTACGAGATCTGAGCTTAAAAATGCCACTGCTCAGCGATCCGAGTTGCCGCGTGTTTCGAGCTTATG
>CBIHQL010000367.1:0-4891 GCA_966211855.1 uncultured bacterium | reverse complement strand
TTATGAGTTGAAGTTGACCGAATAGAACTCTGAGGTTCGAGGCGATCGCTGAGTTGGTAGGGCATGGGTTTATGATTCTGAAAACTCTTGTCTAAGCGTCATCATGATTCGTGCTGTTCTGGGTTTGGGAAGGCTGCGTCTGGCTTGGGCTGCAAGTTGGGTGGTAGTTGGGGCGATCGCGCTTTGCTTGTTGCTGAGTAGCTGTCGCCCGACTGACTTTCGTACCGAGGCCGCGCAAGTGCCGCAGTTGGTGATGACGACCCTCAGCGACCCCAAAACCTTTAACCCAGCCCTGAACCAAGAGTTTCCCAACGTTTTCTTGTTTACCGAAGAGCACTTAACCCGTGAGAACGGGGTCACTGGAGAGGTTGAGCCAGCCTTAGCAGAATCTTGGCAATTTTCGGCAGACCAAAAGCGGGTGGTGTTGACGCTGCGAGACGGGTTGAAATGGTCAGATGGTGAACCCTTAACGGCGGCGGATGTGGTGTTCACTTTTGAGGAGGTGATTTTTAACGACAAAATCCCTACTGATGCCTCGGACACCTTTCGGATTGGAGCCAAGCGGGTTTTTCCTAAAGTGCGGCAGTTGAGCGATCGCCAGGTCGAATTTATCTTGCCCGAACCCTTTGCGCCGTTACTGCGAAATTTGGCAGGGCATGAGGGGGCACCAATTTTACCCAAACATGTGTTAGCAAAAACGGTAAAGACGCTGGGTGCTGATGGTAATCCAGCGTTTATCTCTACCTGGGGCACGGACACAGATCCATCACAGCTTGTCGTCAACGGGCCGTACCAAATCGCCAGCTACACCTCTGGGCAGCGGATTGTGTTTCGGCGCAACCCCTACTATTGGCGGCGGGATGCTCAGGGGCAACCTTTACCCAAAATTGAGCGGATCGTTTGGCAATTTATCGAAAACACAGACACCCAACTGCTGCGCTTTCGCTCAGGTGACTTAGATGTGATGGGAGATACACGACCGCTGCGACCTGAATATTTCTCACTCTTGAAACGAGAAGAGCAGCGAGGGAAGTTCAAACTCTATAACGGTGGCCCTTGGTCAGGAACCACGTATCTAACGTTTAATTTGACCGAAGCCAGAGATCAAAACGATCGCCCGTTTGTGAACCCAATCAAATCTCGTTGGTTTAATAATGTGGCATTTCGACAAGCGATCGCCTATGCCATCGATCGCGAGCAGATGAACAACAACTTGTTCCGAGGCATTAGCGAACCGCAAAACTCGCCCATCTCGGTGCAAAGTCCTTACTACCTATCGCCCCAAGACGGCCTCAAAACCTATAGTTACGACCCCGAAACTGCTCGTAAATTGTTGACCCAAGCGGGGTTTCGTTACAACGCTCAAGGTCAGTTGCTCGATGCAGATGGAAATCGGGTGCAGTTTACGCTATTGACCAATGCTGAGAATCGCTCAAGGGTGGCGATCGGGGCGCAAATCAAGCAAAACCTAAGCGAAATTGGCATTGCGGTAGACTTCAACCCAATTAGTTTCAACACCTTAATCGACAAGATTACAAACTCTCGCGATTGGGATGCCCATATCATCGGCTTTACGGGCGGTGTAGACCCTCACGGGGCTGCCAACCTCTGGACGAGTGGCGGCGGGTCGCATTCGTTTAACTTAAAACAACAGCCAGGGCAACCGCCAATTCGAGGCTGGCAACCGAAAGATTGGGAACTAGAAATCGATCGCTTGTTTGATGCCGGGGCGCGAGAACTTGATGAAACAAAACGCAAAGCAATCTATGGAGAGTTTCAAAAAATTACCCAAATACAGTTGCCTGTGATTTATTTAGTCAACGAAATCGCTCTCATGGCAGTGCGCGATCGCGTCCAGGGGTTGGAATATACGGGCTTACCCAGTTGGGGGTTGTGGAACATTCAGGATCTTAGAATTGAAGACGACCCGGCTTAAAGCATCTCAACCCGTGACTCAACCAGACGCGCTCCAATTCTTACTCCAAGCAGTCGCTCAAGGGGAAGTTAGCCCCGAAGCTGCCCTTGAAAAACTCAAGCATTTTGATTTTGAGCCAGTCGAAGATTTTGCCCGCATTGACCATCACCGGACGTTGCGTACCGGCTTCCCAGAGGTGATTTGGGGGCCAGGAAAAACGCCAGAACAGATCGTGCAAATTATCAAGGTGATGCGGCATCGCAACCCAGTAGTGATGGCAACCCGAATTGAGCCTGCCGTTTATGCGCAACTGCGATCGCACCTGCCTGAGTTGCAATACTACGCCCTAGCTAGAATTTGTGCCTTAGCTCCAGCTCAGTTAGAACCCCGTTATGCGGGAGTGATCGGGTTGTTGTCAGCAGGCACGGCTGATCTCGCTGTGGCGGAAGAAGCTGCAATCACCGCAGAGCTAGCAGGTTTTCAAGTTAAGCGCTTTTGGGATATTGGGGTCGCCGGAATTCACCGTTTGTTGAGCAACCGCCAAGCGATCGCCGAAGCCGATGTATTGATTGTGGTGGCGGGCATGGAAGGCGCATTACCGAGTGTTGTAGCAGGTTTAGTAGATTCTCCGGTGATTGCGGTGCCCACAAGTATTGGGTATGGTGCCAGTTTCAACGGGTTGGCTGCACTATTAACCATGCTCAATTCTTGTGCTGCTGGGATTGGTGTAGTCAATATCGATAACGGCTTTGGGGCGGCGGTGTTCGCGGGGCAAATTTTGCGAACGGCCCATAAAATTCAAGCTAAATCGACTGGATCGGGAATGTAGGTAAGCCGGGGTGAAGCTGCTTACAGATTCATGCTTTTGTCTCGATGCACACTTCCTTACCCGATCAATGGCTGCGACAAGCGGCGGCTATAGCGATCGCGGGTTATCAAAAACATCTTTCACCCCGTAAGGGCTTCTCTTGTGCCCATCGCCTGCTTCATGGTGGCGAATCTTGTTCGCAATACACCAAGCGCGCCATTTTAGAGCAAGGTTTGCCAGCGGCGATTCCGGCAATTCAACAACGATTTCAAGCTTGTAAAGCAGCCAATCAAGTTTTGCAAGCCCAACGTCAACCGCCTCGCCGCGACCCCAATCCTCCTCCAGAATCTCAACCCGATCGCTGTGCTGTCGATGCCAACGATTGCACGGCACTAGATGGCTGCGCTGACTGTACAGTTGGCCTCACAGAGCTAGATTGCAGCCAATTAGATTGTGGGTTAACCGATGCCGCCAGTTGCGATCGCTTTGAAGGATGCGGTGATTGTAGTTCTGGGGCTGATTGCTCTGGGCTAGATTGTTCTGGATGTGACTGTAGTGGAGCCGATTGTGGCAGTTGTGGCGGTTAGCATTTGGCAAGTTCCCGCAAGGTGCGACAATAAAGGCACGAAAACCAGAAGAAACGCGGACATGCTGAAACGACTTGCAACCCTCTTACTCGTGTTGTGCATCAGCCTTAGTGGTTGCGCTGCTTCCGGAACCGGAGGACTTGCCAGCTATGTAAACACCCTGAAGCACTATCAGTTTTCTTATCCTCTAGGCTGGACAGAAGTTAAAGTTTCTCAAGGCCCAGATGTCGTGTTTCATGACTTAATTGAACCCACCGAAAACGTCAGCGTGGTCATCAACCCAGTGCCCAACCGCAAAACGCTGAGTGATCTGGGCACCCCGGGTGAAGTGGGTTATCAACTCTCCAAAACCGCGATCGCCCCATCTGACTCGGGTCGTCAAGCTGAACTCGTCACCGCCGATGCCCGTGAAGTGGGTGGCAAAACTTATTACACCCTGGAATATGCGGTGAAACTAGCCAATGGTCAACGCCGTCACAATCTCGCTAGTGTCGTGGTAGATCAAGATCAGCTTTACACCTTCAACGCCTCAACAACCGAGGAGCGGTGGGCAAAAGTTCAGAACTTATTTCAGCGTATTGTCGATTCTTTCAGTGTTAGTTAGCGGGTCATGGGCACTCCACAATTTGTTTTAGCTTCAGCGTCTCCCGCACGGCGGCGCTTACTGCAAAATGCTGGCATCCAACCATTGGTGAGCCAGAGTAACTTTGATGAGTCACAAGTGCAGGTTACCAACCCCGTAGAGCTAGTCGAAACGTTGGCACTGCGGAAGGCTGAAACCGTCACCTCATTCTTTGTGGATGCGCTGATTTTGGGGTGTGACTCGGTGCTAGCAATTCATGGTGAAATTCACGGCAAGCCTGCAAACCCCGCAGAAGCGATCGCTCGCTGGCGGCAAATGCGCGGTCAAGTAGGCGAACTCTACACAGGTCATGCATTTATTGACTTGACTCAGCAGAAAACCGTTGTGCGATCGCAGGTGACGCGAGTGCATTTTGCTCAGGTTAGCGATCGCGAAATCGAAGACTACGTTGCTACTGGAGAGCCTTTAGCTTGTGCGGGCTGCTTCGCCTTAGAAGGAAAAGGCGGCTTTTTTGTCGAAAAACTAGAAGGTTGCCACACCAATGTCATTGGCCTGAGTATGCCGCTCCTGAGAAAAATGTTGGCTGAACTCGGTTATGGTGTCGCTGATTTTTGGTTACTGGTATCACTACTGAATATCAACCTGGTAGATTCTCTGAGCTATGGGTACACCAAAGTTCTGATTTTCTTAATCTTTGATGAAGTTTCCTTTCAAAAATTTTTAGAATTTAGCACATTGCAATTAAGACGTAGGACAGAATTGAAGCTGTCACAGATCACACTATACTGAGAGAATCCCAGGTAAAGTTTAGATGAAGTAGTCTAGGAGCCGTGATCTAGCTACTCCACCTAGATCGATGACGCTATCACTCGCCAATCTATCTCACTTCCGCGCTAATCTTTTGGACCGAACGCCGCCAGGTCAGGCTTGTGGGTCTATGCAACTGTTTCGAGGTCGCTATAAAGTTTTACGAATTTTAGGTCGGGGTGGCTTTGGAG
>CBIHQL010000366.1:0-4898 GCA_966211855.1 uncultured bacterium | reverse complement strand
GTTTCTCAGTTATCTGACGTTCAGCCTACTGACTGGGCTTTCCAAGCTCTGCAATCTCTGGTTGAGCGCTACGGCTGTATTGCGGGTTATCCCGATGGCACCTACCGGGGCAACCGCGCACTAACTCGCTATGAGTTTGCCGCAGGTGTTAATGCTTGCTTGGATCGCGTTAACGAACTGATCGCTGCAGGTACCGCTGACCTAGTCACCAAAGAAGACTTGGCAACCCTGCAAAGACTACAAGAAGAATTCTCTGCTGAGTTAGCCACTTTACGTGGTCGCGTGGATGCCCTCGAAGCCCGCACCGCTGAGCTCGAAGCTAACCAATTCTCTACTACCACCAAGCTCAACGGTGAAGCTATTTTCGCTTTTACTAATGCTTTTGGTGATCAGGCTGCTGATGGTACTGATTTAGATGACGAACTTGCTTTGAGCGATCGCGTTCGTCTAAACCTAGACACCAGCTTTACTGGCAGAGACCGCTTAAGAACTCGCTTACAAGCAGTTAACGTGCCTGAGTACAACACTGCAAGAACAGGCACAAACATGACTCGTTTGGGCTTTGATGGCGAACGGAGTAATAACGTAGAACTGCAAAAGCTTTTCTATCGCTTCCCCTTGGGCGAAAACACCAGTGTCGTTCTTGATGCCGCTGGGGCTGAATTCTACGAAAACCTTGACACAGTTAACCCTCTATTTACTAGCAGCGGTACTGGTTCCATATCTCGATTTGGTCGCTTTAACCCTATCTACCGTCAAGGCGGTGGCGCAGGTATCACCGTTACGCAAAACTTCGGTGATGCTCTGGCACTATCTTTGGGTTATCAAGCTGACAACGGTGAAAATCCTGCTGAAAAGAACGGACTATTCGATGGCTCTAACGCAGCCTTGGCTCAACTAACCTTCCGGCCCTTTGATGCATTAGGACTTGGCTTGACTTACGTTCGCTCCTACGATCGCGGTGGTAACGTCGATTTAACAGGTGGCACTGGTAGCGCACGAGCTAGACGGCCTTTTGAAGGTGCTATACCCGGAAATGTTGCAACCGAAGCAGACCATTTTGGTGTTGAAGCAAATTTCCAGTTGAGTTCTGCGATCTCCGTAGGCGGCTGGGTTGGCTATACAAACGCTAACAGCGCGGTTGGTGATCTTGAAGCAGATATTTGGAACTGGGCTGCTAACGTTGGTTTCCGAGATCTAGGCAAAGAAGGTGCTCTCCTCGGTGTGATCGCTGGGATGCCTCCCAAGCTAACTGATGTGGACGGTGGAGTTGGATTAGCAGAAGATCAGGATTCCTCTTTCCACTTAGAGGCACTTTACCGCTACCCACTCAACGACAACATCGATGTCACCCCTGGTCTGCTTGTGATCTTCAATCCTGAGCACAACGATAACAACGACACGATCTATGTGGGTACCGTTCGGACTACCTTTAAGTTCTAAGCGGTTAACTACATAAGCTCAAAGGCCTCGCTGCTTGCGGGGTCTTTTTTTGGTTGATTCAAAAACATGCAAAACCCCAGCGGGAAACCGGGGTATAATGTAAGTTAAGTCAAAACTCCATTGATACCCCATCTATAACCTTGCTTGTGGAACTCTCCTGTAAAAGTGAATATGCCCTGCTGGCTTTGCTAGAACTTGCAGCTCACTACCACAGTGGTGAACCTTTACAAATTCGGCAAATTGCGGTTCAGCAACATATTCCTGATCGATATCTAGAGCAGTTACTTGCTACCTTAAGGCGCTGTGGCCTAGTCCGAAGCCAACGTGGTGCTAAAGGTGGTTATCTCTTAGCACGTGAGCCTTGGAAAATCACTCTACTTGAGGTACTCAATTGCATTGAAGGTGCAGACAGCCAAAGCTCTGATCAGGCAGGAACGACTAAAACAGTTGAGAGTTCCGTGATTCACGATATTTGGCAAGAAGCAAGACAAGCCGCTGATCAAGTCCTACATGGCTATTCATTGCAAGATTTGGCAGAGCGGCGAGATGCCCGTCGTCAGCTCGATATTATGTATTACATTTAGCCTGTATCCAGCAGGTAATCCTTCTGACCGCCTTGTTTAACGCCGATTTGATTCAAGAGTAAATCTATGCGCATCGCCCACGATATTACAGAACTCGTTGGTCACACTCCGTTAGTCCAACTAAATCGCATTCCTCAAGCAGAAGGATGCCTAGCCCGCATTGTGGTTAAGTTGGAGGGCATGAACCCTGCTGCTTCAGTTAAGGATCGCATTGGCGTCAACATGGTGCTGGCGGCTGAGCGCGAAGGATTGATTACACCTGGCAAAACTATTTTGGTCGAGCCGACATCAGGTAATACAGGCATTGCTTTAGCCATGGTTGCAGCAGCCAAAGGCTATCGGCTGATTTTAACAATGCCAGAAACCATGAGTTCGGAACGGCGAGCAATGCTGCGGGCTTATGGTGCAGAACTGGAGTTGACTCCTGGGATTGAAGGAATGGGTGGTTGCATCCGCCGTGCCCAACAAATCGCTGACTCAATGCCCAATGCTTATATGCTGCAACAGTTTCGGAATCCGGCGAACCCTCAAATCCACCGGGACACAACAGCCGAAGAACTTTGGCAAGATACTGATGGTGAAATCGACTTCTTAGTTGCGGGTGTGGGAACTGGCGGTACGATTACAGGCGTTGCTGAAGTTATGAAACAACGGAAGCCAAGCTTTCAGGCGATCGCGGTTGAGCCTGCCAATAGTGCTATTTTGTCAGGTAAGCAAGCAGGGCCTCACAAGATTCAAGGGATTGGGGCGGGTTTTGTGCCTCAAGTTTTAAAGACAGATCTGATTGACGAAGTGATCACGGTGACTGATGATGACGCGATCGCTTACAGTCGGCGTCTCGCTCGTGAAGAAGGGATTCTGTCGGGTATTTCCAGTGGAGCGGCACTCTACGCTGCGATTCAAATTGGCAAGCGACCTGAAAACGCGGGTCGGCTGATTGTGATGATTCAACCTAGCTTTGGTGAGCGTTATCTGAGCACACCACTCTTCCAAGACTTGGAACCCAGTCTACCAGTCGGTGCTAACTAGGTTATCTCTAAGCTGATGGGGCTACAAGTTAAAATGGCCCTATGGCTGATTCCAATCATTACGACACGCTAGATATTCATCAGACGGCAACTCAAGCAGAAATCAAGCAAGCTTACCGCCGTCTGGTGAAGCAATTTCACCCAGATCACAACCGTCATTTGGCTAGTCACGATCAAATGACGGAAATTAACGCAGCCTATGAAGTTTTAGGAGATCCGGAGCGGCGACAGTCTTACGATTATGAGTTACTTCAGGCTCAACGCTCTGGCATGTTTAGCTATGCAACTCAAAGCGATCGCCAAGCCCGAACCGCTGAGGTGCAAAAGCGTTACTCTCAACAGCGGCAAACCAGCCATGACACAGACGAACAGCTTCAACAATGGCTACAGAGAGTTTATACTCCCGTCAATCGGGTCTTGGCTCGCATTCTTAAGTCTTTGAATGCAGAAATTGATGAGTTAGCCGCAGACCCATTTGATGACGAACTGATGGAAAATTTCCAGACTTATATCGAAGAGTGTCGCGGCGAGTTGGAACACGCTCAAAAGTCTTTTCGCTCAATGCCAAATCCTGCCAATGTTGCGGGAGTTGCTGCTTCGCTTTATTATTGCCTCAACCAACTTGGCGATGGGTTAGAAGAACTTGAACGGTTCACCTTTAACTACGACGACCACTACCTGCATACGGGTCAAGAGCTATTTAGAATTGCTGGGACTTTGCGGCGAGATGCCCAGGCAGCACTGAAAAATTTGAACTAAAAAACCTTATACAAACACGCCTGGAGTTACTTAACTCTAGGCGTTTTTCTTGGCTCTTGAGCTGTTGACTCAGGGCTTTATATCTCGGTGGTAACTGAGCAGTGAGCCCACCTAGGCAATCTGTTGTAGCTCTAACTCCAACAGGCGAACGAGATGAAGATCACCAATTTCTTTAGCGACTTGCATCCGACGCTCTAAGTTGCGATAGATATTGGTTCGATGGACTTCAGCAACTTGGCGGAGCTTGCTTTGACTAGCACTACATAATAGCGAGGGAGCAGCTAGAGTTTCGGGCTGAGCAGGTGTCGCATTCAGGATTTCTTCTAGATCGACGGTTCGGTTCGTGCGGTATGCTACGCCACGATATTGCAGATCTAACGAAGGTTGGGGCACAGGAATATGCCGGGGGTAAGGATAACGATGTCTAATCGCTTGACCTCGATACTTCCCGACAATATCTCCTTCCATCATTTCAAAGGTGGGCAGCTCAGTCTCGTGTTTTACACCGCGATAAGAAAGTTTCATGGGTTTCGCCTCTATAGGAATGCTGCGTTTGGTTAATGAGGCGCGTTCCTTCAGGATGATTCCTTACTTCCGTCCCTCTTGATCGCAAGGCGTGGTCAACAGTATCTCCACTAAAGACCAATTGGGATGAACGAAATTCTTTCTGTATCTTATTTTACCATTTTGCAGCTGATTGTCTTTTTTTAGTAAAATTTACGAATCCTCCAGCGCCAACTCTCTTTCGGCATAGAAAAGGCTAAATAACGCAAAAAAGTAACCCTGGCTACTAGGGCAACCAGGGTTCTTTAGGTCGGAAATTGATCGATAAACTGCGAGGAGTTACGGAATTACATGAGCCTCAATGAGCGAGTCAACCCACTCCAAAAGAAAAAGGTTATGGATGGTTTCAGCCAGGGCTCGGGCCTCGTTGAAAAAGTCTAAAGCCCAATCTCGCTGCTCTAGATCTGCCCAAATTGCACCGATATTGGTCAATGCAGTGATTTCACCAGGCTGATCGCCCAACTCTCGATGAATACTTAAGGCTTGGTTGTAAAGCTCTAGCGATCGCTTGGGTTGCTTG
>CBIHQL010000365.1:0-4912 GCA_966211855.1 uncultured bacterium | reverse complement strand
GATCACTTCAATCGTGGGATGCTCGGCCTTGGCTTTCAAACGATTTTGCAAAATCATCAATGTACTATCGAGACCCTCATGGATATTGACCGCTTTCATCTCGGCTTCATCCATCCGAGAGAAGTTGCGGAGAGAGGCGACAATTTTTTGAATGCGAGCGGCTCCCACCTTCATGGAGGTCAGAAGTTTCGGAAGGTCATCGGTTAGAAATTCCAAATCGATCGCTTCAGCCTCTTCTTGAATTTCGGTAGCTGGGCGAGGATAATGTTGCTGATAAAGTTGCAAAAGCCTTAGTAGATCTTGCGTGTACTCATTGGCATGGGTCAGGTTGCCATAAATGAAGTTGACAGGGTTGTTGATTTCGTGAGCGACCCCCGCCACTAGTTGGCCCAAACTGGACATCTTTTCACTTTGCACCATTTGGGCCTGGGTGCGTTGCAGTTCTCGCAAAGTAGATTCTAGCTGCTCAGTTTGAGTCCGTAATGCTTCTAAAACTTGATGGCGCTCGGTGATGTCCATAATGGTGCCAAACAAGCGTACCACCTTGCCTTCGGCATCTTGCACCACTTCTGCCTTGGCGCTGATATGTCCTATAGAGCCATCAGTACGGATAATTGAAAATTCGGTATCGTAACCCGCTGCCTCCTGAATCGCCTGACCCACGATGAGTTGAAAGCGATCGCGGTCTTTAGGATGGTAGTACTGAAGCAGTTCTTCGTAGGTAGGAGGGGTAGATTCAGGCTCTAGGCCAAAGATGCGAAATATTTCATCTGTCCACGTAATTGCCTGAGTATTAACATCAAAGCTCCAATTACCGATGTGAGCAAGACGTTGGGCTTGTTGTAAGTCGTGGGTGGTTTTGAGTAAAGCTGCTTCAGCTCGCTTGCGATCGCTAATTTCAATGACGACACCGCCAACCCCTATCGTGCGCCCATCTGGGTGAAATAAAGGATAATAAGAAGCCTGCCAATATCGAGTAACTCCAGGATGTTTGGGCGTTTCACCGATCAGATCATAGTCGAGAACAGGTTCCCCTGTTTTGATGATGTTCTGAAACATAGGCACCAAGATATGAGCCAAATCCGGCAGCACTTCTTGCAAAGACTTACCAATATGATCAGCAACTGCCACTCCGTTAATTTCGGCGAGAGCGTCATTGATATTGACATACCGGAGATGCTCGTCAATGATTACGAGTCCAGCGTTGGCAGTGGTGAAAAAGGCATCGAAGCGAGCCTGTTGCAAAGATAGTTCTGCTTCTAATGCCTTGCGATCGCTGATATCACGGGCAATCCCAATGAGTCCCACAACCTGCCCTTGCTCATTCTGGTATGGAATTTTTGTGGTCAAAAACGTTCGCATTACACCTTGAATAGGAACGACCTCTTCATAGGTGTAAGGGTTGCCACTCGTAATAATTTGGCGATCGAGGTTTTGAGCTTCTTGGGCTAGCTCCGGTGGAAATAGGCAGAAGTCATCCTGCCCCAAAATTGAACTTAAAGGCTGGTCAATTAGTTGGGCAAAAGCAGAGTTACCTAGGATATAGCGACCCGATAGATCCTTGACAAAAATAGTGTCATTGCTATTTTCAATCATGGCCCGCAGCATCAGTTCGCCACCTGAGATTGGCATCGTTGGCTGAGCATCTGCAACACCCGTGACTGCAGCTATAGAGTTAGAAATAGAATTGTCTGAATCTGAAGCTTGGATCGTCACGCGCTTGTCTCTACTCACTCGGTTTGCTGCTAAACCCTATTGACCCTCACAGTAAACTGCTGAGCCAATATTTTGAGATTGCCTCCGTACTAGGTTGCCCAGTTTGATAGTTAATGTCACTTTTATTCTCCGTACCCTTCACTACTCATCACCAGCAAGATATCTGGCCTAGGTAGAAGATATTTCGTTGGAGAGAGGGTCAGTCTGCTCCTTTAGGAGAGGTTGCGACAACCACTAGTGATTATGTTGTAGGGAGAGACAAGTCAACATTCTCTAGATCGCGATAGGCATCAAAACTTTTATTTGGGTCGAAATTAATGATCATCAAGCGGCCCACAATGCATCAGCCACTACAACTTGAGTGTTTATGTTAATTGGCACCAGTGGTTGGGTGTATAAGCATTGGATGGGCTTGTTCTATCCAGCGTCTATGCCCAGTGAGCAGCAGTTGCCTTTCTATGCGCAGCACTTCCCCACCGTAGAGATCAATTTCTCTTTTTATAAACTGCCAGAACGAGCCGTGTTTGAAGCATGGCGATCGCAAACTCCCACAGACTTTCTCTTTGCGGTCAAAGGCAGCCGTTATCTCACCCACATGAAGAAGTTGAAGGATCCAGAAGAACCTTTAACAAGGCTAATGGATCGAGCTGAGGGCTTACAAGAGAAACTCGGCCCAATCCTATTTCAGTTTCCGCATACCTGGCATCTCAATTGCGATCGCCTCCAAGGATTCTTAGATCTCCTCCAACAATATCCTCAGCAACGCTACACCTTAGAATTTCGTCATTCAAGCTGGTTGATTCCAGAGGTTTACAAACGCTTGGAGCAAGCCAAGGTTGCATTATGTTTGCCAGTTAGCCCTACCGTTCCTCTCGATATTTGTCTCACCGCTCCTTGGACTTATATCCGCATGCATTCTGGACAGTGGGGCACAGGTTACAGTGATCCCGAACTCGAAACTTGGGCCGCTCAAATTCGAGCCTTCTGGCAACAAGGGATTGAGGTCTATACCTATTTCAACAACGATCCAGATGGTCATGCGCTCCGAGATGCAGAACGCTTAAAAACTTTCTTGAGCTAGAAGAAGGGCATAAATTTCCTGCTTTGAAAATTTTCTTCTGAGGCAGAATTTGGGAGAGCAGAAGTTTGAGCACTGCTCATTTTTCATCGGGGAGAACTGGAATAGGGCATGGTGATTTGATCTGGGGGTTGTGAGTACCCTAAGCGAGGATCATAAAGATATCCAATGGGTTCTGTAAATCGCTAATCTATGGACTAAAAATTACAATTGATAATGTAGTTAACTGTGGCAAGGTAATAATGGCTTCTCAAGCTGCTCTAGATCACGCCTCTTTATTTGGGCAGTTGCAAGGCATTTTGAGCGAGTTATATGGGGAAGTAACCCAGCATCTTACGATTTTGTCCCAGCCGACTCAACCACTTCAAAACTTTAGTAGCCCTGATGGCAAAATTACAGGCTCGCTTTTGACCTTCACTGGCGAGGAGATAGATTGGCTAGTTCATTCGTGGATTAATGCTGCTCACATGAGATTTAGCGCCATGCGTCTAACCCTTTGGCTCAGCCCACTGATTCAGGTACCTCACTTAGCATTTGGATTTGCTACAAGGCCTGATCTATTCTTCTATATCGACTACATCCCTAGAGTTGATTTGTGGAGTGACTTAAGCTATGCAGAACGCTACTATGGCCCAATGAATACCACTTATTTAGAATTAAGGGAGAAGTCTAATCTGTCTTTATTTGTAAGCAAGGCACTGTATGTGAGGCAAACGCAATCTCCCACATCGCTTTGCTTTACTTGCCCAGCGACAGAAGATTCTCTCTCGCTGCTTCGGAATACTGCCCATGAGATGTGTTCTCGCTGGTTAACCTGGGTTAAGCAAGCAGAACGTGTTCCTATTGACCATCAACCTGTACTGGCAGAACGTGATTTACTAATACGGCGAACGATTGCAGAACGCGATCCAGATAATGTTTTAGCCGAGAAACTTTTTGGGGCGGAGCTGACAGATCAGTTGATTCAATCTTTATGGAATAAAGAACATGATTAATGCAGAGACAACTGTGGGTAAAGTGCTGCTAATCGGTGTAATTAGGGCACAGGCAGCACGCAGTCACAGAATTACTCGAAAACGTTACGGATCTACGGTCGATTACCCGCAAGATTGACCTGATGCGTCCGGCCTGATCTAAACCCGGCTCGATCAGGATCAAGCTTCTCTCAAGACTCGCTCATCTGCTTGAGAACTAAAGCGATCGCTATTCCGCAGTCATGGAGGAGCCATCAGCAAATACGGCCTCGTTGAGCCAATAATCTTTCATTTCAGCGAAGGTTTTGATTTGTCTACCGTAGATTGGGTTGCCTACTGTCAGGGTGCGATTGACCGGATTGATGCTCAACAGCGCGATCGTGTGGGCAATTTTAGTTGCTCCGACAGGTTCCATCACATGCAACACTGCTAATTGATGGCGGTTGATCAAATCTTGAATACTCAAATTGCGCTCATATTGAGGAGATAGCCCTAACGCCTGCATGGCATAGATTTCGGCGATCGTACTTGTACCTCTGCGGCTGGTTTTTGCAAGTCTCACTACATCCTCTTCTGTGATGGGTGACTCAGGTTGCGAGATTTGCGCAATTGTGGCAATCGAGGCGGCAGCACAACTATAGGGCGTTGTCTGTAGCACTACTCCCTCTGAGACCCTAGCTGCTTGTACTAAGTTCGTAATTGGCAACTGATAATAAATCAAAAAGAGAGTTGCTGATACGCTCACTAGCAGAAATAGAATTAATTGTTGTAGGCGTTGTCTATCTTTCCAGCCTGCCAACTCTAGTGATAGAACTAACCCTGTGCAGAAACAGCAGACTGCTAGAATGGCATCCCAAATGTAAGCGCCCACATATAGCAACATAAAGCTGGGAACCCAAGGGCTGCTTCGTCCTGCGCTTAAGACGATACCGAGCAGAGTTCCAATCCCTAAGGCCAACAAGCTAATGACATAGACCTGTTTCTGGTGATACTGGAGGGCGTTAGCAGCAGTCAAACCCTGCTGAGCTAAGCTGCGGCCTATGGAGATGCCTGCTAAAAAGGAGATGAGAATAATGATGGATAAAAACACAAGCCCAACTGCCTTTGATGAGATGCTGTGATCAGTTGAACTTAGGGTGCCCTA
>CBIHQL010000364.1:0-4921 GCA_966211855.1 uncultured bacterium | reverse complement strand
GCCACAAAAGGTGCAAGTAACTTTTTATACGCGGATAATTTAAAGATTGAGCAAGTAATTGCAAATCAGGGCCACGATTTATATAGCCTTTGTACGCAGGTCTTCCTAGCACCGTAGTTTTACGAGTTGAGTTATGGCAGATTGAGAGAGGGGCGTGCCCCGGCGTATTTTTGGCAGGCAAACTTATGGATCGTTCTAAATTAGTCGCTGTGGTCACAGGCGCGATCGCCGTTATTCTCAGCATTGCGTATTTACTGGTGGTGCAGTTTCTCGACTCTCGCGGTGAAATGCTGCCTGCACCTATTGATGATCTCTCGCTGTTGGCTCCGAGGGTTCTAGCTCTGCTGCGTTGGCTGCCAGGGGTTTGACTACCCGCGCGATCGCCTCTTGCACAAACGCTTTGACAAAAGCATCTCGGCGGTTCAGTTGGAACTGCCGCTGCACCACTTCGGTAATGCCACCATCTCCCCAATCTTGGTCGTGGCGGAAATATTCAATAAAACTTTTGCCCGCAATTCGAGTCAGGTAGGCAGCACTCACGCCCTGAATTGCTTTACCCACCAACAAAGTGCCGATATTTAACTGCAACGCGGTAGACAAAATTTGCACCGCTCCTTTGACAATGCCTAAACTGGCTAAGGTTTTGGCGAGTGAGAGGGCTAATTCTCGACCCCGCTCTGCGTTGAGGTCACACCCATAAACGCGACCAATTTCCACCACCATTTGGGCATTGACCGCCGCAGTTGCGAGCAGATCAAGCCCTGGCAGGGGAGTGGCGGCAATTACTCCTGCTCCAATCCATTGAAATCGCTCTACCACTTTTTCGGCTTGGCGGCGGCGTTGCGTGTCAATCTGGCGGCGGGCTTCTTCACCCAAGCGTTGTGATTGCAACAAAATATTGTCAGCGACCAATTCTTCACCTTCGGCCCGCAGCACAGCAGCCATGCGTCGCAACAGTAGCCCAATATCAGGATCGGGTTGCAGCACTTCTCCGGTTGGCAAAGTGACTGCTTGGGGACGCGCCGCTACTGCCACGACATCAGCCGCCGCAATTAACCCACGTACCCGCTCTCGTAATCGCGCTAAAACTAGCTCTCTTTCTGGGTCTGGATAAAGGTCAGTTTTGTTAAAGACCAACAGCGATCGCTTGCCAATCTCAGCCAACACTTGTAGCGGGTCATATTCTGACTGCCGCAGGTCGTTATCAACCACAAACAGCAACAAGTCAGCTTCAGTTGCCAACTGCCGCGCCAATTGTTCTCGCTCGGTGCCCATCACCCCTGCTTCGAGAATTCCGGGTGTGTCGGTTATGAAGATCTGGCGATTCAACCCTTTGAGTTTGAGGCTGTAGGTTGCACCAACTTCTGTCGTGCCCATCGGTGCCCCAACTTGACCAACGACCCGCCCCATCACTGCGTTCACGATCGAGGTCTTACCAGCAGAACCCGTCCCAAAAATGACCACCCGAATTTCTCGGCGGGCGAGGTTTTGCTCAATTTCTTTGGAACGGTTCAGTAAAGCTTGACGAGCGACCTCATCTTGGATTTGTGATACCTGCCGTCGCACAGCTTTGAGGGTTGCTCCGGCAGCTTCAGCTTTGGCTTTCGGAACTTTCGGTTCGGGTCGTCGCTGCGATCGCTGCCGAGATCGAGAAAAGAGCCATCCGTAATAGACAAGGGCGATCGCCAACGCCACTATCAGCGCAATCAATATCCAAACCAGCAGATTTGCTAGTAAGGGTGAAGTCCAAGCAATGCGGTAATACAGGCTAGAAATCGCGCCAATCAACCACAGCAACAGCCCCAAAACGATAATGAGGCCGCCTATGAGTAGAATTAAACGCGATGAAGGCATGAACTCGCTGCTAATCTCCAAGCGGCGGACAGTTGATACTTTACATAGTAAGAGGTTATTCGGTCGCTATAAAAATCTTTTAGGGTGGCATCGTTGTCTACACAAACAAAGCGATCGCCATAATAGCGAGATTTGCAATTAAATTTTGTTTAATCAGCTCTAACTATATAGTCATTAATAGATAAAAAGTCCACAATAAAAACTAGGTTAAACAGGCTTTATTTATTAACAAACAACTCAGCAGCACTTGCGCCCTAAAACTTTGAAATCAAAACCTTAGGGCACAAATAGCAAAAAATAAATTACTGTTGGCAACCGAGCAGGTAGCTAGACTCAACAGTCTAACTCATCAACTCAAGCGGCCTGCCTTTTGCAAATGAAAGATTAATAACGACTTCTAGAGGAAGCACCACTGTTTTCACGGGGCTTGGCTTTGTTCACTTTTAGCTCGCGCCCCAGCCATTCTGCACCGTCCAATTCAGCGATGGCATTATCTTCCTTAGCTTCATCCTCCATTTCAACAAACGCAAAGCCCCGCTTCCTGCCTGTCTCTCGGTCTGTAGGAAGACTCACCCGGTTTACTTTACCGTACTCGGCAAAAATTTCCCGCAGATCCTCTTCAGTAGCCTGAAAAGACAGGTTGCCAACGTAAATAGTCACAATTCTCTCCAAACCGAACGAAAACGAAGTGAATCAAAAGCCACCTATGTTTAAGAACTGGGATAGCAACTTTTAATTACTATGCTCTGTTATTAAGATTGGCTTCGTAGAGATCATATCCGATCTCTACTAAAATAGCAGCCCGTTGTTAACAATATCTCAATCAAAAAATTTACCCTTCAGGAAAATGGGTAAAAGGGGCATCTAGTGTGATTTCCATCAGTTAAGGAGTGTGATTTCTATCAATAAGATTAGTCTTAACACTCTTAACTAGTTGTTAACCAGAGTCATCTATAGATAGCAACTTAAAAAGTATCAAATACTACTATTTTTGGCATCAGCGATCGCTAAGATTAGCCATTCGCAATTTAGCGATCGCTCCACTTTTTCAGCCCCACAATTAAGAAGGTGGATCAAAATCAGAAGCAGGTCGGAAGTTTTGTACCGGAACTCCTTGCAGCGCTTGCTCCATAAAATCACGCCAAATCGGAGCTACCATCGTTCCGCCCGTAGCACCATAGCCCAGCGGTGCGTAGTTGTCATTCCCAACCCAAACTGCAACTGACAGTTGTGGGACATAACCGACAAACCAAATATCACGCTCTGATGAGGTCGTTCCTGTTTTACCCGCTGCCGGACGACCTAAGCGAGCTGCTGTCGCCGTTCCCCGCTCAACCACACCTTGAAGCACACTATTGAGTGATGCTGCTGCCCAAGGATCAAGTACCAATTGCGGCTTTGGCGTGTTGTCGAGTAACAAGTTGCCACTACTATCAGTCACCTGAACAATAAAGGTCGTGTCTGAGTGCCAGCCATTGTTAGCAAACGTGGCGTAAGCTCCAGCCATCTCCAGTGGCGTCAGGTCTACGGCTCCTAAGGGCAGAGAAATCACGGGTTCCATTGGACTCTTGATGCCCAACGTACGACACACTTCAATGACCTTGTTCAAGCCAATTTCTTGGCCTAACTTCACTGCAGGCACGTTTCGCGATAATTCTAAAGCCCGACGTACCGACATCGCTCCGGCAAAGCTACCGTCATAGTTTTGCGGTGAGTAATACTCATAGCCGTCTGGGTAACTGACTGGCGAGTCATAAACGGTTGAGTCTGGCCCATACTTACCTGAGGCAAAGGCCGCATAGTAGACAAATGGCTTAAACGCAGAACCCGGTTGGCGTAAAGCTTGAATCGCGCGGTTATATTGGCTCTGTTTATGGTCTACCCCACCGACCATCGCTTTCACAAAGTGAGTTCTAGGGTCAACGGCTACCAAAGCCATCTGATCAGCCAAGTAGCTCAAGCGATCGTGTGCCCGAGTGACAGTGTCTTCTGCAATCCGCTGCAAACGAGTGTCAATCGTCGTTTGTACCCGCATTCCACCTTTCAAGACAGCATCGCGACCGAAACGCTTGGTTAACTCCTGCACGACAGCATCGGTCACATAGGGAATTTTACTTGACTGGAAGGAAGTCACTTGCCCTAGCTTGAGGGGTTGTTTACGAGCAGTAGCTTCTTCTTCAGCGGTGATCCATTGCAGCTCTCGCATCCGCCGTAGCACTGTGAGCTGCCGTTGTTTCGCTAGTTTGTAGTCGATGAAGGGGCTGTAATTTTCGGGTGCCTGGATCAGACCTGCCATCATTGCTGACTCAGCCAAGGTTAAATTAGCAGCAGATTTGCCAAAATAACTCTCGGCTGCGGTTTCAACGCCATAGTTGTTATGCCCCCAATAAACCTGATTTAGATACATTTCTAAAATCTGGTTCTTGGTCAAGATTTGCTCTAGGCGCAACGCTAAAACGGCTTCTGCCACTTTCCGGCTCATGGCGCGTTTAGGTGACAAAAACAAATTTTTGACCAACTGCATCGTCAGGGTCGAACCACCTTCTACGGTTCTGCCTTGTTCTAAGTTGGCAACGAACGCCCGCACTACCCCAACTGGGTTGATTCCCCGGTGAGAGTAAAAGTGGCTATCTTCAATGGCAATGACAGCCCGCTTGAGATCAGGTGAGATCTTGTCGAGGGGCACAACTTCACGATTGGCCTCTCCATGAATACTGGCTAGCAGCTTGCCTTTGATGTCGTAAACGTGGGTCGTCTCTGTAGGTGTGTAGGTGCGTAAGACTCGCACATCGGGCAAGTTACGGAAGCTAATCGCTAGCCCCACTAACCCCCCGGCAACAACCGAGCTTGAGAGCATCGTAATGCCCAGAAGCGTGCCCCCTGTCACTTTGGCAACCGCCTGAGCAAAATGAAGGACAGGTGCAGAATTGCCCGATTGTTTTTGTCCGATAGTGTTAGATGACACGGCGATTTCACTTCCTCAACACAAAGGGCTGCTTATTTTTAGATCAAGCATTGAGTAGGCCAGACTTCCGGAGAAATTTGCCTAGGATGTAGTCAGGCTAAC
>CBIHQL010000363.1:0-4922 GCA_966211855.1 uncultured bacterium | reverse complement strand
TTTTGGTAGTCAACCAATCGCTTTAAAGCAGCACTAACGAATTTAGTGCTTGATTGCTGAACAACTGCCAATCCTATTTTCGCTTGTTTGCCATTATCTTTACAGATTAACCTAAAGTGTAGGTAGCCTTTATCAGCTGACTTAGCTTGAATTTCTTCAATACTCTCTAAGTAAACTGAACCAATGCTTTGACCCTCAAGACTCAGAAATCCTAACAATATAGCATTAGCTATCAAGTCACTATTTTCTAAGAGATCCTTCAATCTTTCCTGGGTTGCAGCTAATTGCTCATTAAACGCGATTTCAACCTTGTGTAGTGGATCAACTGGTTTGCCAACCTTCCAGTTTTCACAGCACCATTGAAGAACTTTTCTGATAATTGGCTTTTCTTTGCCTAACTCTCTCAATTCCTTTTCATTGAAAGGGTAGACTGGGTTGGGTGGAGTGAGTTCCCTCTTCTTATAAAACTCTGCTAGCCAACAACTAACCAAGTTCACTACGTCATCAGAATTAAGGTACTCTAAGTCAAATACCTTTTCTCCGATGCGATCAATGACTGACTCTGCTTGAGGCATCACCTTAACTTGATACTTCCAAGTTTGCGGAAATACAGTCATCATAATAATGCCTGATTTGAGTTTGCTATACAGATCTTTCGCTAATAAAGATACAACTTGAGGTGTCGTCAATCCTTGAGAGTTACAGCCTTTGGGCTCAACTTCATCAAAGCAAATGATGATTGTTCTGTGATCACTGATGAGGTCTAAAATTTGTCCAGCCAGATCTAATGCTCTTGCTTCTGAGTCTCCATCTTGTGCGCTTGGTAAGCCCATCGCATCAGCTTGAGCTTGACTTAGCTCTTTTCCCGCAAGCCAATTAATCGCAAAAATCCCTTTGTCTCCAGATAGAGTCCACAATATTGCTTGAACTACATAGGGATCTTTAATATCAGGCTTCAGCTGACAAATTTTGGATGTTATATTCTCAATAGCCTCTGGATTTTTAGCAATAACTCCAGGCAAGCGATTAATAATATGCTGTGGGTGGTGATTTGAGTTATAGGCTTTATTGACAAGAGCAGCAGCCAATTCTTGCCATTGCATTACACCTTGGCTTCCAGGCTGCTTTAAGCTGAAAGCTAGACCTTGCAGGAACTGGCTATTAATTTTATTTAGGTCACTATAGTCTTCTTGACCTAAATAAACAAATAGGGAGCCACCTTCTTTCTGAACATGTTTGCGAATTCTACTAATTAGGTGACTTTTTCCTAAACCTTTCTCAGCTCTAATAGCAATGCCTAGAACGGATCGTTCACCTCTCCTAATCTGCTCAATTCCTTGATAGACAGCATTAGAAACGTGACCATTGATAGATAAAACATCGGGAAAATGCTGCTCCCAAATGTCATGGCTCCTGACCACTAAAGATCTATCAAAGGGATTGTAATTTTCGATAAGTTGATTGAGATCGGTTACTGAGGAAGAAGCGTTATTCATCATTTGACTACTAGACCAAAGCGAAGTGTAGGGAGCGAGCAACAACTAAGCGAAATAAAGCTTATTTACGTAGATGTTTGACATAGCAGCGCAGACCACTAACTTTAGTGGTTATAGAATCTTCAATCTTGTCCGGTGCACTATCTTCTACGCTGCCTTCTAAAAGCTGAAACATATCAGTCGCCTGCATCTCCAGCAACCACGCATCAAAGTTAGAGCGTGTGACGCGATCGCCAATTTCGCGGCGGATGCGGTAGATGGGCACCAAATCATCTAGGTTGTAATCGCGATTCAAGCGATCGTAAACCTCTAAAGCTACCTTTTGGAAATCTGTATACGACTCAACTGCTGTGGTTGCGGCCTTACCATTCGTCGTTGCGGGTGCAGCAAAAGCAGCTTGACCACCCATCTCTCGAATCCAGTGCAGCAAGGCGTTAGCAGTCTTCGTACCGATAATTGCACCTGGAAAGGTAAAATCAGGATCTTGCAGTCCTGTACTCAGCATTTCTAGACCTTTGGGCTGGCAGAGTGAGAGCGTTGTTTTAGACCGCGCGATCGCTCCGACTTGCTCTAGTTCTTGAAAAATATCCTCATACTGACTACTCTTTTCACCCTTTCGCACAATCCGAGGTCTTAAATCTCCACGCCTAACCTCAATTCCTCCCAAATCCCAAAGTGCTAAAAGCACACGAGTCATATCTTGAGCTTGAGATTGTTTCGTCATACTGCTAGTACTAGATCAGTCGATAACTGGCTTATTCATTTCCTAGATAGAATGCCCCTATGCCATCGCAAACTCACAAGAGCATTCAATCGTATCCCTGAGCAAAAATTTTAAGCCCAGCCGAAAGTGCCCTATAAATTAACCACTAAACAAACTTCAATGTAGCAAATATGACATTGACCTCAAGCCGTTGCTTGCTACATGCTAGATTGCAAGCATGTCTAGCTTGAAGATGTAACATCTACAACTCGCATTCAGCCATTTATTTAGAGTTCAAAACTGAACATATCACTCCTTGATTAGCAAAACTGAGCATCAATAATTCTTCAAACTTTATTTGCACTTCCTTTATGACTACTTATCAATGGAACGCTGATCTCTACGATTGCAAACATAGTTTTGTCGCAGAATATGGAGCAGATTTATTAGAAATTCTCGCCCCCCAATCGGGTGAATTGATTCTCGATTTAGGCTGTGGCACTGGGGCATTAACTCAACAAATCGCTGATCGCGGTGCTCAAGTTCTTGGCATTGATAGTGCGGCTAGCATGATCACTCAAGCACAACAAAACTATCCCACTCTCTCTTTTCAAGTTGCCGATGCCACCGATCTCCCTTTTGTAGAACAGTTTGATGCCATCTTCTCCAATGCGGTGCTGCACTGGGTTAAACCGCCAGAAACCGCGATCGCAAATATGTGGCAGGCTCTCAAACCTGGGGGGCGCTTAGTGGTTGAGTTTGGGGGCAAAGGAAATATCCACGCGATCGCCACGGCTTTAGAACAAGGCTTGAGAGAGATGGGCTATGAGCATCCTCAAACCCTCAACCCTTGGTACTTCCCTAGCATTAGCGAATATACGACTCTGCTCGAACAACAAGGCTTTGAAGTTCGATTTGCAGCGCTATTCGATCGCCCTACGCCTCTCGCCGACGCAGATGGAATTCAAAACTGGGTTAAGATGTTTGCCCAATCTTTTCTGCAAGCGGTTCCGGTTGAGCAACAAGAGACCTTTCTCGCTCACATAGCCGAACGCACCCGCTCCCAACTTTATCGAGATGGGGTTTGGTTTGCCGACTACCGCCGCATTCGAGCGATCGCGATCAAATAATCAAACCAGCCAGTAAAAGAAACACCACGACAAACACCGTCACGATCTCTAAAAAGACGGCTTCTGGTTGTTGCGCTTTATCCTTCTGTTCTGCCATAGGGTTCGCCCTCAGCAAAGTCCCTATCTCAATCGTAGATCAATGTTTTGTCATTGCTTCGACAATAAAGGCGCAGCGCTGAGCAGAGTCTTGGTGTAAGGGTGCTGAGGATGTTTGAAAATCTGTTGGGTCGGGCCGATTTCGACAATTTTGCCGCCATTCATCACCGCAATGCGATCGCAGAAAAATCGGGCTACCCACAGGTCATGGGTGATAAATAGATACGTCAATTCAAACTCTTCTTTGAGTTCGCGCATCAGTTCTAGTACCTGCGTCTGCACCGTGGCATCTAACATGCTGACTGGCTCATCACAAATCACCAGTTTGGGGTGTGTAATCAATGCCCGCGCGATCGCCACCCGTTGTTGCTGCCCCCCAGACAAATCGGCAGGATAGCGATCGTAAAACTCCTCTGCTGGGTTTAAGCCGACTCGCGCCAGCATCTTCAGCACTTGCACTCTAGCGTCGGAAGCATTAGCAAGCTGGTGAATCCGCAACGGGTCAGTGATACTTTGACCCACAGTCATCATCGGGTTGAGGCAGGCATGGGGGTCTTGAAAGACCATTTGCATCTGCCGCCGCTGTTGGCGCATCCCATTCTTAGAGAGGCGGGTCAGGTCTTGCCCCCAAAACTCCACCTTGCCTGATGTCGGTCGAATCAACTGCAAAATCGTGCGCGACAACGTGCTCTTGCCACACCCCGACTCCCCTACCAACCCCAAAGTTTCGCCGGGGTACAGTTCTAAGTTGATGCCATCGACTGCTTTGATCGTTTGGTCACCTTGGGCAAACAACCGAGCAATGAAGTTTTGCTCTAAGGTGTAGTGTTGCTTCAGATCTTGGACTCGTAGCAAAGCCTCTGGGTTGGCCCACGGGTCAGGAATAGATTCGGGGGTGAAGTCTGCCTCATCTGAGAGATTTGTGCTGGGTTCAACGGGGGCAAACTCTAGCAAAGGCGGCGGAGCATCAGCGGGGATCGCCTGGATATGCAAGGCCGACTCTAGCAGCGATCGCGTGTAGGGGTGTTCTGGCTGTTGCAACACCGTTTGAGTTTCGCCCGTTTCGACAATTTTGCCGTCATACATCACGGCGATGCGATCGCAATATTCACCGACCATCGCCAAGTCGTGAGAAATCAGCAGCAGCCCCATTTCTCGCTCAGTACACAGGCGCGTCAGTTCTTGCAAAATCTGCGCCGAAACTGTGACATCCAAGCTCGTGGTGGGTTCATCCGCCACAATCAACTTCGGGTCGAGCAACAACGCCAACGCGATCGCTACCCGTTGCCGCATCCCACCACTAAACTCATGCGGGTACTGCGACCATCGACTTGCCGGAATGCTCACAGCTTCTAATGTGGCGATCGCCCGGTCTTTGGCTTGCCGCTTTGACAGTTGGGGTTGATGGGCTAGAAGTGTCTCTAGGCAATGATCCCCGATGGTCATCAACGGGTCGAGGCGCGTCATTGGATCTTGGAAAATCAACGCCACCGCTTC
>CBIHQL010000362.1:0-4939 GCA_966211855.1 uncultured bacterium | reverse complement strand
ATGCAAAATTGGTCTGCATTCCCCTTGTGAGAGCGATCGCGGGTGAAGCAGCCAAGCTCAACTCGTTAACCTTGATCACCACATTGACACCAGATTTTCGCCTGTTTTTAGTTGATGTATATCCTTTAGGAGGATTTTATGTTTCTCAAAGAACAACGTAGTGGCACATTAGTAGAAATCTTATCTACGACAGATCTCTGTGATCCATTTCATAACCAGGTTGAAGGTAGAATTCATGCTGGGCAGGAAATGCAAGACCCCGGTATGTTTACTAAAACAGACTTAATCTTTCCCTCTGGCGAATCACTGCCTCGCTGCTGGGTAGACAGCCATTACCAAAAGCATATGAGCGAGAAATCAGAAACCGCTGGCGCTAGAGGATAAGAGAATCTGGCACGAGGCAGACTCAATTTCAAAGGCTGAGTCTCCCTGTAGACGGACGGAGCCAAGCAAGCCTTTAGTTACCTTGAAGACAGCGATTTACTGCGGCATCCGGTGTTGGAATTTTTGACATCGAATGCTGCTCTGTTTAGATGGCTCAGCGATCGCCCTGCGCTGTTTGCAAGATATAAGGATACATAACATACATGCAAAGCCCTACCCTCACCCGTCAAGCTACTAGCGATCAATCTATCAGTACATCCGATTTTCACGCTGCCGAGCAACAGTTGGTGCAACTGCTTGAGCAAGATTATCTTGATGTCGCGATCGCAGAGAATCCTGGCCTTGGTCGAGATTTTGAGCAAGTTCTCTCTGTAGCTCTCGACCAAGCTTATAAATCTAACAATCAAGACAATACGGCGGCTCATCGGTTTATTCAGCGCGTTCTCTATCGCATCAATCGGCTGAAGTTCTTTTGGTATGACGATCTGCAAAACTATAAGAACGAGCGATCGCTGTATTTGCAAAAAATCCGTAACCAGATTGAATGTACCTGGCAAGCTTGGGAATTAGCTCAAATTGATGTCGAGGCGCTGAAAAAACTGGACGTTGAAGCCGTTAAACAAGCTCTACAGACCCGGTTTGACGAAGACCTTGACCCTCCCTTGTCAGACAATAGTCGCTATCTGCGAGAGAAAACCACAGAAGCCGGATATCGTCGCTTACTGGCGATCGCATCTTTTGATGGCCTGGTCGAAGCCAGCCGTCTAGTGAGAATTCTGGGTGGAGCCAGTAACGAGATTCATTGCACCTTGGTGCGCGTGTTGCTAGAGGAATATGGCAACGGACGCTTCACTCGCAAGCATTCTACCTTCTTTGCAAATATGCTAGCAGAACTGGGGCTAAGCACTGAACCTGAAGCCTATTTTGACCTAGTGCCCTGGGAGCTACTGGCAAACATCAACCATAATTTCTTGCTCACCGAGTGCAAGCAGCATTACCTGCGCTACAACGGCGGCTTGGCTTACTTTGAAGTTGCTGGCCCCTGGATCTATCGCAACTACATGCTGGCTGCCCAACGGTTGAATCTCTCTGAGACGGCAATGGGCTACTGGGAACTGCACATTCGCGAAGATGAACGTCACGGTCGGTGGATGATTGATGATGTCGCGATTCCACTTGCAGATCGCTATCCCAATGATGCATGGCAGATCATTCTCGGTTATGACCAAGAGAAATATATGGGCGATCGCGCCGGAGATGCCATTATCCGCTCAGTTAAAGAAGCCGATACTGCTGCAACGTTGGACTAAGACCTAACCCCCAGCCCCTTCCCTACTAGGGAAGGGGAGCAAGATGTATATGTATATATGTTTAAAAGTCCCTCGCCTTGCAGGAGAGGGATTTAGGGAGAGGTCATATCGCCTACAACGCAGTCATCAACTGGAGTAGCTCAGCGGAGATGTTTTCGTCACAAATCTCTTGTTTGGTGAACAAAACCCCAGCTAAGAGATAAAGGTTGTCGGTGTAGAAGGCTCTCTTTTCACGACGCAGTTCGGCAATGCGGCTTTGCACTTTCGGGTCAGAGCTGTAGTAGCCGAAGGGGAGGGGAGAAACAATAAATCCAGATACGCAATAGTCTTGAGATGCAGCATAGTCTACTAAACCCTGAGGGTCAGAGTAGCTAGCAGCCATTACTAACACATTTTTATAGTTACAGGTTAGCAGCTTCTTGGTAATTGTAATTCCATCCACTCCACCATGTAGCAAAGGTTGATAGAGTTGGTTATCCCAAGCAGGTAAATAGGGCGGATTTGAGATAATATAGTCACCCTGAAATTTGAGATTTTCAAAGAAGGAATTGCAGTGAACCTGATAGTTAGCTTCTAAGCCAGCTTCGCGAATTTTAGCTTGAGCCACTTCACAAGCCAATGGATTAATCTCAAAGCCATGAATGGTGCCAGAAAACTCAGTTCTTTGCAGGGCTTGGATTACAGGAGTACCGTCACCAGAGCCAAACTCAGTGATTGACTCTGAACCAACACAATGATTAAGAACTAAACTCTCTATACAATTTGAATAAAAGTTTGACTCTTCGGGACAGAAGAAAATATCTTTTAGCGGCCTAGATGAGAGCAGCATGAAGTTTTTTAACTAAACATCTAACTAAGACGTTAATTGTTCAGCTTTTTTGCAACATCTATCACCAGCCCTATCTCTAAAGGTTTGATCTTTAATTCCTGTGATTAGGATCATCCTTTAAGATTAGCGATCGCTTTATAATATTCTGTCAAAACATAGCGATCGCCCCATTCTGCTCATTTCTTCATTCATAGACGATCGCCATGAGCCACCCTTATAAAAACCAATTATTTCTGCTGTTTAAATAACAGACCTGCTTGAATTTCTGCCCCTATACTAAAAAAGCTTTGTGGTTTGCGGGGAAGCATGTAGGGGATTCAAGGGTATCTTGCCAGCTTGGTTGATAGAGAGTGTATGGCAACTGGGGTCAAAACGGCGCTTTTAGTCGGCTCTGTTTTATTTATGATTAATCACGGCTCGGCGGTAGTGCGCCAACAAATGACTCGCGATCGCTGGATTTCAGGAGCCTTAACTTATTGCATGCCCTATCTGGTAAATGTCTACGGTCAATATGCCAGTCGCTCTAGAAACCAACCCCAACGTTTGGTACAAAAAGCCCAGGAAGTTTAACGCTCCACCACCAAATCGCGCAAGAAATAGAAGCGATCGCTCTGTAGGCTGCTCCCTTGTACTCTACCTAGATAGCCCGTCAAGGGTGAGGAAAGCTCGATTAGTAGCTCATGCACAGTTACATCAACTAGTTTAGAACCAGCATCTTGAGAAAACATGGCATTATACTGAACTCGAACTTCTACAACTGACAATTGTTTTTTATCTGGTTCTGTTAGCTGTTTCACTGCCTCAATAATCTGTGCTCGTACTTTAAGACTATTCCGTACCTGAGCCAGATACTGTTCAATTTCTTCATCAACAAGGCCATAAGTACCTTGCAAACATTTCTTTAGCTCTATGAGATCAACAGAACCTCTGTAAGTTGCTTGCATTTCAACCAAACTCTGCAAAGTTTCTGGGCGAATCACGTTGATTTTGTTTCCGATAGAGGTTTGCAGAGCCGCTGATGTTAAGTCACCAGCAGCCACGATTAGTTTGACGCACTGGTCATAGTGCTCTTGAAGATGCTTATAGCCCAGCTTAATCAGTTGAGCTGCCGTGCCATCAGGTACTGTTGTGGTTTTCGTTGCTTTGCACTCTCCCACCAAGAAATAGGGAGAATCACAATAGAAGTCTAAACCACCCGCACCGCCTGTTGCTTCCGGATCAAGGCTGGCTTCTGAACGATTTGTAGAATTTTGAAAACCAAGTTTAATCAGCCCTCGACGGACTAACTTCTCAAAAGTCTGACCATCACTAGAGTTACCTACATCGGCAATGGTTCTGATCCAATTCAAGTCTGGATCAGGTCGAGTTTTGGCTGGTATATTAGACCAACCTAAAAGGACTCGCAGATCTTGTTGAATTTCCTCAACAACTGAATAATGGCCTTGGAGGGTAGAAATCGCGCTACATAACTCTTCTAGTTCTGGATGCTCAGGTGGCTCTAGATTTTCTAGCTGTCACTTGCGCTTCTCAAATATGTCGTCACTTAAAATAGGCAGACTGTCAGAAACCATCAATGGCTCTACCAGCGGCACAAAATCATCTTGGGCTTCCTGAATCAACCGAGGAAGCTGACTCATTTTATAAACTCGCAAGTATGCAAGAAAAAGGTACGGTTTCTCAGCGAGTTTTGCCTCTAGCGCTTTCTGTGTCCAAATAGTTGATCTTGACCAGAATTCTAGAGATGATGATTGATCCAGTACCTTACAGAACTCACACCTACCCCAGAATTTCAGAAGGGAATTACTAGATTCTAATTGTCTGATTACATCTTGAGACATTAGTGGGTAGTTAAGGTGATAGGTCTCTTCAGCAGGCAAACTCGATGTCAACCTGAAGTCAGGGAAAAGAGCAAATGAAAGTCCTGGAAGTATAGACTTCCTAGTCATAGCAATAATCATTTGCCCTTGAATTAAAGCTGCCCAATCCCACGTTGGCAAACGCAGAGCATTAGTTAAGAGGACTACTTGAGTCATAAGTTTAACGAGGTCATAAGTTCGTCGATTGAACTGGTTAGATCTTCTGCGAAAAGATCTACATCTTGGGCAACTAAGCTATCTTCATCAATTAAATCGCCTGGAACCTGACCTGATGGATCGCTAAGAATCTCACAAAGCAAGTAGTTGTTTGCAGCTATTTTTTTCTTTTGAATAAAGTCAAAAACCTCGTCTTCTGTAACTTCATATTCTTGGCAGGACTCATAAACAGCAAGAATTGCTAGGAGCGGTTTGATATCTTCTCCAGTTAACGTTACCCACTCGCCACCGAGGTTTGATAACAGTTCTTTGAGATATTCATCTCCTTTAGTGCCGGGTTTGACAGCTTTGGAACGCACTAAGCAGCCACGGGTAAAATCGAA
>CBIHQL010000361.1:0-4941 GCA_966211855.1 uncultured bacterium | reverse complement strand
TAAATGTTCGGGGCGAATGCCTAATAGCAGCGTTTGACCGTCATATTTTTGTAGTGCGATCGCCCAAAGCTCGGGCAATGTGAGGCGAAATTGGGGGTGGGTAATCAAGAGTGGGGCTTTGACTTGAACCGGGATAAAGTTCATGGTGGGAGAACCAATGAACTCAGCCACAAACCGATTCACAGGGCGGTTGTAGAGTTCTAGAGGGGATGCTAATTGCTGGATCTGACCTGCATTCATGACAGCAATGCGATCGCCCATGGTCATCGCTTCGGTCTGGTCGTGAGTGACGTAAATGGTCGTGGTGCCGAGCTGACGCTGCAATTTAACAATCTGGGCGCGGGTTTCGGTACGCAATTTAGCATCAAGGTTGGAGAGGGGCTCATCCATCAAAAACACTTGCGGATTGCGAGCCATTGCCCGACCTAAGGCCACCCGCTGTTTTTGACCGCCAGAAAGCTGTTTCGGCAGCCGATTTAGCAGCATTTCTATTTGCAGCATTTGCGCCACGGTGCGGACTCGCTGATCGACGGCTCGCTCTCGCGCTGACCAATAACGCAATTTTTTCGGTAGCGATCGCGTGGTGCCAACTAAGAAATTCTCAGCCCAAGTTGGCATGTTAGTCGTTGTCTCGCCGTCTGAGCCGAGTTGAGTGCGCCGCAACCCAAACGCTAAGTTGTCATACACCGTCATGTGCGGGTACAGCGCATAGCTTTGAAACACCATCGCGATATCCCGGGCTTTGGGAGGCAGATCATTGACCAAGCGATCGCCCACCCAGACGTTGCCCCCAGTCAACTCTTCTAGCCCTGCAATCAGCCGCAGCAAGGTACTTTTGCCACAACCAGATGGCCCCACTAAGACCATAAACTCGCCATCTTGGATGCTCAGATTAATCCGCCGCAGCACGTTGACCATTGCAGGTTGAGCCGTTGGAGCGCTCTCAGCCACCCCTGCTGCATCGCTCGGTTGGATTCCGGCAGCTAGCAGAGGTTCAGCCGGAGTTGGAAGAGCCGATTCACCCCGACGGCTGACAAAGCTTTTGTAGACGTTTTCAAGAACAACCTGCGCCACGATAGTTTACATCCACGGTCTTGAACTTAGCTTACAGGACTCTGATCCAGAATCGATTGAGCCAACGACTACTCGGCACCCACTGCTCCTGGAATTTCGGAGGCAGTCACGGTGATAATTTTCTCACCTCGACTGAGCTTCCAGAGGCGATCGCCCGAATCATCTCTCCCGCCGATGGGCACAGTTTCTCCAGCCACACGAGCCAAGCGCCCTTGCGTTGTCCATAACAACACCTCAGTTTCAGATGTTGCTGTCACCATCCCTGCCAAATTATCGGTTTTGTTGGCAAACTGGATCGCTTGAATGCCAATTTCACCTCGGTTAGCCAGTCGCAACTTATCGACTAACATCCGTTTGGCATATCCCTGCTCAGAGATTAGCAACAACTGACTTTCCGGTTCGGCGATCGCACATCCCACGAGAGTTTCTTGTTTACGCAGTCGAATCGCTTGATTTCCCTGAGCCGTCCGCCCCATCAAGGGTAGCTGCTCATCGTCTACTTCAAAGCGCAACAATCGCCCACCAGACGTTGCCAAAACCACCTGCTGACCGATCCGAGCGGGGCAAGCATAGAGTAACTCGTCATCATCTTTCAGCTTGAGAGCAGTTAGACCCCGACTGGTGAGGTTGGCAAACTCTGGCAACGGCATCCGTTTGATCCGGCCTTGCTTGGTCAGCAACACCAAACTCAACTCTTCGACATTTTCGGGCAAAATCAACTGGGCACTAATCGTTTCTGGATCGCCTTGAGCGCCGTTGGGCAACAATGTCACAAGCGGCGTACCTCGGGCATTCCGGCCTGTGCTCATGGGAATGTCACCAACTTGAATCGAGTACGCTTTGCCACTGCGAGTTAACACCAGCAACTCTTGCGCTGTATTAGTGAACTCAGTTTGGTTAACGACATCGGTGGCTTCCTCTAAAGCGGCAGAAGGTTCTTGATCTTGCTTCGTCCGATTTTGTCGCTGAAATGCCTTTGGAGAAAGTCGCCGCACATAGCCACGCTGCGTAAACTCCAGAACCGTTTCTTCTACTAACTTGCCAGTTTCAGTTAAGGTTTCTTCAGCAAGGTTTGCCGTTTGTTCTGGGCTAATGATTTTGGTGCGACGAGGATCCGCATATTTTTTCTTGAGCGTCCGCAGGTCTTTCTTGAGAGCTTTGAGCAACTCATGGCGATCGCTCAACAACCGCTCTAATAAATGCATCCGGCTCGTGAGTTCGGCATACTCGGTTTGCAAGTTCTGCCGCTCCATCCCCGTCAAGCGTCGCATGGGCATCGAAAGAATGGCATCAGCTTGGCGATCGCTGAGATTTAGCTCATTTTGAAATTCAATTTTCGCGGTGCTGCCATCCGGGGCATTACGCAGAATCTCAATCACAGTATCGAGGTGAGATAGCGCCTCCAATAAACCTTCGAGCACATGGGCACGGGTTTGGGCTTGCTCTAGCTCATGCCGATACTGCCGCGTTAAAGTTGCCTCCCGAAACTCTAAAAAGTCTTCGAGGAGCTGCTTGAGCGTGAGTTGACGCGGTTGACCCTCTACCAGCGCCAGCAAAATGGTGCCGAAATTGGTTTGCAGTGGGGTTTGCTTGTAGAGATGGTGCAAAATCCACTGTGGGTTAACGTCACGCTTGAGTTCGATCACGATCCGCATCCCGTCGCGATCGCTCTCATCCCGAATATCGGCAATCCCTTCTAGACGGTTTTGGTTTACCAAGTCAGCCATTTTCTCAATCAAGCCTGCCTTATTGACTTGATAGGGCAACTCGGTAATCACAATTGCAGTGCGCCGTTGCCGTCCTCGACCTGCTTGAATCTCTTCTACCTGGGCAACCCCTCGCAGAGGAATGCTGCCTCGACCTGTGGTGTAAGCATCGCGAATGCCATCAACTCCGACAATCTCACCGCCCGTCGGAAAGTCCGGCCCCGGAATGATCTCAATGAGCTGTTCAGTGGTTAGTTGTGGGCGATCGATTAACGCGATCAAGCCATCAACTACCTCCCCTAAATTGTGCGGCGGAATATTGGTTGCCATGCCCACCGCAATCCCAGAGCTACCATTCAGCAACAGAAACGGCAATTGAGCAGGGAGAACAGTCGGTTCTTGTTGCGAGTTATCGAAGTTGCCAATGAAATCAACGGTAGACTCGCCAATTTCACTCAGCAACCCCTCATTACCAATCTGCGCCAATCGCGTTTCGGTGTATCGCATGGCGGCGGGTGGGTCGTCATCCACCGAGCCAAAGTTGCCATGCCCCGCCAGTAAGGGGTAACGGCTAGAAAAATCTTGCACCAAGCGCACTAAGGCATCGTAAACGGCCTGGTCACCATGCGGGTGATATTTCCCTAAAACATCCCCCACGACACGGGCACATTTGCGGTAGGGGCGATCGGGGGTTAACCCCAACTCATGCATGGCATACAAGATCCGCCGATGAACGGGTTTGAGGCCATCGCGCACATCTGGCAAGGCCCGCCCGACAATGACACTCATGGCATATTCAAGGTAAGACCGTTGCATTTCTGTATGCAGGGCTGTTGGGATCACCTGTCCGTTTTGGATCAGGTTCAACTGTTTCGCCATGAGTTCTATTCCTTAGTTCCTGACTGCAAACCAATATCCTGTAACTTGAGAACAGTGAGGCACAGCATATCTCAAATTCTGAGTGTCGCGCACATCTCGGCTATATCTATCTAGCAAAGGTGATGTGGTGCCTACTGCTCGAACGATAAACTACTGCATTGTGAGGCCAATCATAAAGGAATCAACATGAAAACCGTTTTAATTGTGGAGGATGATCTGATTAATGCCCGGGTTTTTGGCAAAATTTTGACAAAAAGAGGCGGATTGGCAGTCAAGCACACCGAGAATGTCGAAGAGGTGATCCAGATTGCCCAATCGGGGGAAGCCGACATCATTTTGATGGATGTTTCGTTGTCTCGCAGCGTTTATCAGGGCAAGTCTGTCGATGGCATCAAAATCACTCAAATGCTGAAGGCTGACCCACAGACGGCTCAACTTCCCATCATCTTAGTGACGGCTCATGCCATGCAAGGCGATCGCGAGAACTTTCTCAAGCAGAGTGGCGCAGATGGCTATATCTCTAAGCCTGTCGTTGACCACCAAGCCTTTGTGGATCAAATCACAGCTCTGCTACCGACCGACTAAACCTACAACTCTTGCTAACGCTTGTTTAGCAGCCTCCTCACCACTTTTCTTAACTTCAATCATACAGATGTACTACTATCAATAGTAGCAACCCACAATTCAGTAGACCAACCAAGAACCACCAGGCTCTTGCGAGGTACTGGTGGTTAATTGAGCAGTCTAAAATTTTGCAGTTTTGAGATTTTTAATTTAAGTGCAGCAATACCTACTGCGGCGAGATTTGCACCTGCGCAGGTCGATTTTGGCTACCCCGAGCGAGAGTTGCTTGAATTCTTGGGGTCTGTAGCAGTTTTTGGGCATCGGTGAGTAAGCGAGCCCCCCACAGGTTTTCTTTAAGAAACTCTAGGTCGGCGTAGCGGTTATCTAACTCCAGGGCTTTTTCGCCCAAGACTAGTCCTTGTTCGCGATCGCCTTTGCTATAGAGCGCGACTGCCAGAGCGAGTTGTGGTTCTGCGGCTTTGGCATCTAATGCTGCTGCTGCCCGCCATTGTCTGATTGCTGCGTCTAAGTTGCCTTGTTCGTAGTGAATCAGGCCGATGTTATTGACGGCAGGCCAGAACTTTGCGTCTTGTTTGACTGCTTTTTCATATTGAGCGATCGCATCGGGATAACGCTTGAGCATGTAATAGGCATTGCCCAAGTCAAACAACGCCCCGGCAGTTTCTGGCTTTAGTTTCAAGCCCGCTTGCAAGTAATC
>CBIHQL010000360.1:0-4946 GCA_966211855.1 uncultured bacterium | reverse complement strand
TCGACCTCTATAACGCCAGCTTAGAGATGCCCAATGCGCGGTGGCGGAGTCCGAACGATCGTAACCCTCAGCCTGCTCGCCCTCCTCAAGCCTATGATCCAGCCGATCCTGGAGCCGCAATGCCCGGATTTGCCGTGGTACCGGGTGAAGAAGACGAAGATTTCTTTGCCGACGATGAGGCAGATCTAACTGATTATGTTGATGATTTGGAGTGGGATGACGACCTCGCTTCTGATGAAGACTCGGCATTGGTTGCAGAGTTAATTGAGCAGCTCTCGCAAAATCGCAACCCAGCCGCAGGATCGGTAGAAGAACCGTTTACACCCACGTCACCAACCGAAAATTTGCTGGTAGAACCTGACCCAACGGTTTACACACCGCCACTGGACGCTCGCTCCCATCAAGGTAAGGCGGCAGCAAATTCTGGCTCACCCACAGACGCAGCCTTAGACCCACAGCTACAAAGTGCTTTAGCTGATTGGGAACTGGGTTTAGTGGCACCTCCCGATTTGACAACAGCGATCGCGACCGCTAGACAAGCCATTCAGAGAAATCCTCATGATGTAGATGCCTATAACCAACTCGGTTTAGCGCTGTATCGGCAAGGCGACTTAGTGGAAGCGATCGCCGCTTATCGCAAAGCATTGCAAATCAACCCCAGCTTGACCGAAGTCTACAGTAATCTGGCCTTAGCACTATACAAGCAAGGCAATCTGCGGGAAGCTCAGAACGCCTATCAACAGGCAACCCGGCAAGTTGCATTGACAGCGCCCACCTCAGAGCGATCGCCAGGTAACTTCTTTAACCCCAGTTTGCGAGATGCTTGGCTACGACGCGGGCGATCGCCTCAGCGCTGGAGATGGTTATTAGCTGGGGCTGGTTTGGTAGCAGTTACATTGCTAGGTTTGTGGTTCTTCCGGCAGCGAGAACCCCAGTTGGCGATCCCCCCGATCCCAGAATCAGCACCTCTAGGCGCTAGTCCCTCTTTTAGTGTTGATCCTGTGACAGGTCAGGCTCAAATTGACCTCAAAGCAGCCAGCACAAATGATTTAACGGCAGCAGCGATTGACTATTTTGGACGCAATCAACTGGTAGCAGGTGAGCAGGTCGTCAGCGAATTGCTCGATCGGGTGGCATTGCCTCAAGCGAGTGCGGCCTTAGCTGCGGTACCGGCTGAATCTCAAGACCAACCTGCGATCAGCTTTTTGCGAGGGCGTTATGCTTGGCAAGCGATTCAAACAGGCAACAAAGATTACAGCGTTGATGATGCGCGGCGTTATTGGGAAACCGCAGTGCAGCGACAAGAGGAGTTAGGAACAGGGAATGCATCTGCTTTACCCCGTTATTACAATGCTTTAGGGTTTGCCTACTATGCTGAAGGCAACCTCAATCGAGCGAATCAAGCTTGGTTTCAGGCGTCATTCTTACTTGAAGATCGCCAAGCTCGCAAACCTGATGCTGCTGTAGCCTCTGCATCGACTCAACCGTCGCCAGCCCCTGAGGTCAAGCCCAATCCTGACTTGCTGACTGCCTATGCAGGTTTAGCAATGGCGTTTGCAAAATCGGCAAGAACGCAGACACCAGAGAAACAAGCTAACCTGCAAACCGAAGCAGCGAAACTACATCAAATGGTGATGAAAGCTGATCCCGTAGCATTTCAGCCGCCTGCTTTGAGCCAAAACTGGTTGTGGACTGAGGCCGCGATCGCTGACTGGCAAGCTCTCACTCGACTGCAAGCCCAGCCTTAAGTCAATTCTCTGCTAAGGCGATCGCTCAAGCTTATAACCAGTGGGAAAGAGGGCGCTGTTTTCGCAGATCCATCATGTCGGCTAAGCTCGCATCGCCCCAATCAAGTGGGTGGGTTTCATGATCGGGCACAACAGTAACAACTGGCTCAGTTACGACAGCTGCAGTCGTTGAGTAGGCTGAAACTGAGGTCGGCATTGGAGGAGCTGCAACCGCAACTGCAGGAACCGCAACTCGCCGTGCTGAAACACTCTGAGGAGCAGCCTTGCGCCGACGAACTGGGCGACCAAGAGCTTGAGGCTGTTGGGTTCGACGCATCATGGTGGCTGGCTGTTGAGTTGTTTTGACCTGCGACTTCTGCCGAGCCGACGGGGAGGACTCCATCTGCTCAAGCCGCTTGGCAATCAAGAAAGACCCAGCAGCACATCCTAAACCGATCGCACCGAACAGCCATAGATTAGAGGATTGCTCAACCTCAGCGTTATCTGCCTTTTGAGGTTGTTTTGGGTTTGCCGATTTTTCGGTTTGAGCGATCGGCGTAGGGGGGGAATCTGGTTCTGGGCCAGGACTCATCAAGCCTCTGAGAGCGATGCTGCCGGTCAGCAACACCAAAACTAGAGAGGCACCCCAAACGATAAATGGCTGCTTTTGCATTAGGTGCAAAGCCATACCTGAGAATTGGATCGAGGTATGGGAGCTGGTTTCTTTAACAGCGGCTTTCATACTGGCTCAGCGTTGGCTTGATGGACGTGAGACTCGGCGGTCAATGGTTAATTGACTCTAGATTGTACTGAAGCAAGCAGGTTTCAACCAAAAATTTGTCAATCTTATTGACTGATTAGCTTTTGGTTTGACCGTGACGCTCGATCGCCAACTGAATTAAGCGATCGACCAAGGTGGGAAACTCTACACCGCTAGCTGCCCATAGTTGAGGATACATGCTAGTCGCTGTAAACCCTGGCAGCGTGTTGATCTCGTTGATCAAAATTTCGCCAGTTGCTTCCACATAGAAGAAATCAATGCGGGCTAAACCAGCGGCATCAACGGCGGCAAAGGCTTGGAGTGCTCTTGCTTGCACTTCGGCAGCGATCGCTTCCGGTAGAGGAGCTGGGATCAAGAGATCGGCACGGCCTTCCGTATATTTAGTTTCATAGTCGTAGAAGTCGCTGGTGTATGTGATCTCTCCAACGATAGAAGCTTGAGCTTGATCATTGCCCAAAACTGCACATTCGACTTCGCGAGCCACAACCCCGGCCTCGACGATGATCCGGCGATCGTAACTGGCGGCACTATCTAACGCTGCTTCTAATTGCGCCCGCGATCGCACCTTGGCAATGCCCACCGAAGACCCTAAATTAGCGGGTTTGACAAAGCAGGGATAGCCGAGCGTGGCTTCAATTTCGTCACAAAGCTTGGGATACACGCAAGGATTTGACCAAACCTGTGAGCGGTTGACGGTCATGTATTTGACTTGAGGCAAGCCTGCTTGAGCAAAGGCCATCTTCATGGCAATTTTGTCCATGCCGACCGATGATGCCAGTACTCCAGAGCCAACATAAGGCACTTGCATCAGTTGCAGCAAACCCTGGATCGTGCCGTCTTCACCGTTGGGGCCGTGCAGGATGGGGAACCAGACATCAATCTCCGCCGCGATCGCTGGAAACTGCCACAGATGCGCCCGTTGAACTGTTTCTTCAGTGGCTAAGGGAGTCCCTGAGTCGAGAACAGATTGCGCCACCTCTGGAGCTTGCCAGCGACCATCCTTTTGAATGTAAAAAGGAACCACCTCGTACTGGCTGGGGTTGGGATCAGTTTTGAGGGCGTTGGCGATCGCACGGGCTGAGCGAATCGAAACTTCGTGCTCTCCTGAGCAGCCACCAAACAATAACCCTACCCGTAGCTTCGTCATGCCAGCGCCCTCCAGGCAATTCTTTCTTGCCTAACTAAGATACTCTCAATAGTCGCCTTCAGTGAATCCTTTGTGACCTTTGAGAGTATCTAAAGAAGGTTCAAGAGCAGACTGCCGCCATCACAGGCTCGCCCGTTAAACTAAAGGCGCGAACTTCAGTGATTTTGACTGGAACCACTTTACCTCTGAGTTCGTTGATGTCACCTGCAAAGAAAGTGAGGCGGTTACCACGGGTGCGACCCATGACTTGAGTGGGGTCTTTGCTGTTTTGATCTTCGACTAAAACCTCTTCGACGCGACCCAAATAGCGCTGCGATCGCTCGGCTGCTTTGGTGTTGACCAAGTGGTTGAGACGTTGCAGGCGATCGCTCTTCACCTCCTCACTGAGTTGGTTGTCCCACAGGGCAGCGGGGGTGCCGGGGCGGGGGGAGTAAGCGGCGGTGTTGAGCAAGTCGAAGCCAATATCATCAACCAGCTTCAGCGTGTTTTCAAATTGCGCCTCAGTTTCGCCAGGGAAGCCTACGATCGCATCCGCACTGATCGAAGCATCGGGCATGTAGCTGCGAATCGTGTCGATGATCCGGCGATATTTTTCGTGAGTGTAGCCGCGAGACATCGCCTTGAGTACCTCGTTGTCGCCCGACTGGAAAGGAATGTGGAAGTGCTCACACACCTTCGGCAACTCGGCACAAGCTTTAATCAAGCGCTCAGTGAAGTAGCGAGGGTGGCTGGTGGCAAAGCGAATCCGCTCAATACCGGGGACATCGTGGACATAGTAGAGCAAGTCAGTGAGCGTGTGCTGGTGACGGCCTTCAGGTGTGACCCCAGGCAGATCGCGCCCGTAAGCATCAATATTTTGACCGAGCAGCGTAATTTCTTTGTAGCCCTGCCGCCCCAACTCCTCAATTTCAGCACGAATGGCTTCGGGAGTGCGAGACTGCTCAACGCCACGTACCCCCGGAACCACACAGTAAGTACAGCGCTCATTGCAACCATAGATCACATTCACCCAAGCCGTAACTTGACTGTCGCGGCGAGGCTTAGTGATGTCTTCAAAAATATGCACAGGCTCAGTCGCAACAATCTGATTGCCGCTAAAAACCTGCTCTAGCAAATCTTGTAGGCGATTAGCGTGCTGAGGCCCCATCACCAGATCAAGCTCAGGAACCCGTCTTAATAACGCCTCCCCTTCTTGCTGAGCCACACAACCCGCAACCACTAGAGTTAGGTCAGGTTCTTCATGCTTACGCTTGGCTTGCCGCCCCAGGTAAGAATAGACCTTTTGCTCAGC
>CBIHQL010000359.1:0-4953 GCA_966211855.1 uncultured bacterium | reverse complement strand
AACGGAATTTGTGCCGTTAGCAGTGCATACAACGTTGCGGCTAGGCCATAGACATCTGTAGCGGGAGTGCGTTGACCTTGTGAGAGATATTGCTCAACGGGTGCATACCCCGATGTGATCATGCTGGTGTGGGTTTGCGTCACACCCGGAGTAAATTCGCGGGCAATCCCAAAGTCGATCAGCACCACTTCTTGCGTGCCGTCGCGCAACATGATGTTTTGCGGCTTAATATCACGATGCAACAACCCATTGCGGTGTACCACTCTCAGCGCTTCGCCGACCTGCCGCACATAATGCACCGCGATCGCTTCTGACAAAGGATTGTTAGGAAACACAATAGCTTCCAGGGTCTTGCCGGGGATGTAATCCATCACCATATAAGACCGACCATCTTCAATAAAGAAATCGCTCAACCGCACAATGTTGGGATGCACACATAAAGCTAAGCGACGGGCTTCATCTTGAAACTTCTGCTCAAACTCTGTAGCGTTCGCTTGCTGGCGTACAGACTCGTTCAGCGTTTTAATCACCACAGGCTGACGCAAATAATGATGGGTGGCCTTGAAGGTAATGCCAAAGCCACCTCGTCCTAATTCCTGTTCTAGTGTGTATTTGCCCCCCTGAAGGGTCTTACCGATCAGCGTTTCCATGGGTGCCGTGGTTAGCGATTAGCCGTTAGCGATTAGTAGTTAGCATTCTGACCTAACCCCCTAGCCCCCTTTTCTACCAGGGAGTGGGGAATTTGCAAGCCCCTCTCCGCGTCGGGGAGGGATTGGGGAGGGGTTAGTAATTTTCCCAAAACCAATCGCCCGTCTTTACTCTAGCTTAGAACCGCTGGCCCAGACCAAACTGGAAGCGATCGCCACCTTGGTCATTGAACCCTAGATCGGCACGGATAATCCCGATCGGAGATTTCACTCTTACACCCACTCCGTAGCCAAAACCGCTTCCGGGCTTGCCTCGCACCCCTGCTGGGTCACCTGGCACCGTGTCTCCACTTCCCAAATCAGAGGCAAAATCAGCGAATAGCACACCACTCACAGGGGTAGACATAATGGGAATGCGATATTCTGCTGAGGCCAACACATAAGAGCGTCCACTGCCTACACCCCCGCGATCGTAACCCCGAACTGAGTTAGCACCACCCAAGTTAAAGGCTCGGTAAGGCGGTAAATCACCAATGGTTGTGCCACCCTGAACGTTAAACGCCAAGACTTCCGGTTCTTTCTCGCTGGAGTTGAGTAACTTCACGGGCACATATTCGGCATAGTTGGCTTGCAAGCGATTAGAAAGGATATTGCCTTGCCCCAACGGAATCGATTGTTCGGTGCTCAAGCTCAATACAGAGCCATCAGTCGGGTTGATTGGGTTGTTACGGCGATCGCGGCTGACCCCTAAAGAAACGGTTGTCAGATCATCAATGCCCGTACCACTAAAAGAAAGCGGATTGCCAAATTGATCGACCGGAGTAATATTGCCATCACTGTCGCGGATACTGGTGCGGGTGTAGTTGAGGCCGACTGAACCTTGCCATTCACCTACAGGTTTTGAGAGGGTTACGCCACCTCCAAACCGGCCTTCGCGCACGTCATCACCGTTGGGCAAGTTGACATCTTCATTAAAGGTTTCTGAAATACCCCGTTTGCGGAAGGCATCTACTTTATAACCCAGGCGATCGGGCTGGCTGGCGCGGTAGGGGTTGGTGAAATTGGCGTCAAATTGCAGATCTCGTCTACCCACTAACACATTGCCGCCGAGACGCTGCCCCGTTCCACCAATGTTTTGGTCTTGATAGTTGATCGTGCCGTAAATACCACTGTCATCGCTGTAGCCCGCCCCCACATTTACGGCTCTGGGTGGCACTTCGGTGAGGTTGTAAATGACATCAACTTGCCGAGAATCACCATCTAAAGAGATATCGACATTGCTAAACAACCCTAGTTGATAGAGGCGTTGCAGATCTTGGCGCGCTACATCTTCCCGGAAGACTTGACCGGGTTGGAGTTTAATTTCGTTTTTGAGGAAAGATTCGCGACTGCGGCCTTGGATCGGTTCGCCGTTTTCATCAACGGTTTCACCTTGGTCATTGACAAACCGGAATTGCACGTTGCTGATTAATCCTTCAGCGGCTTCGAGCGTGACAACCCCATTCGATTGCGGGCGTACTGAGGCAATGCGAGCGAGCGAGTAACCGTTTTGCTGATACCACTGGTTAAGCCGCTGTACCCCTTGAGTTAGCGCAGCGGGGCTAATCGGTGCTCCTAACTGGTTGCTGAAAATTTCGTTGGCGATCGCTGGGGTTAATACTTTTGCTCCAGTCAGTTGCAGCGATCGCACCACCACGGGTGTCACTTGATAGGTCACGCTCAACCCATCGGCAGTACTGCGGCTGTTCACCGTGGCATTGGCAAACAATCCGGTATTCAGGATTCGCGTCACATCGCTTTGCAACTGGGCTTGACTAGTGTTGCCACCGGGGCGAGTTTGTACCGTATTCCGCACGACTTGCTGCAATTCTTCGGTTGCCCCCACGACTTGCACATCGGTTGCCATCACCACCAAGTCACCATTCACCGGAGCCTGAATTGGCGATCGCGGCGTTGCGGCAGGAGCGGTGTTAGAGCGCTGTGGCTGTGGGAATGACGAGGCAGGCGGTGTGGTAGAACTTGGCGTCTCCGTGACTGTCGGCACCACCACTGAATTTTGATATTGCTGATAATATTGCGCCGTTTCCCTTGTCTGACTGGTGGTCGAACTGGTTGACTCAGAAAACTGTTGCGCCACCAAGGTTTCAGGGGGGGCGATCGCAGTTACAGTTGTTGGGGTTTCGCTCGCCACAGGCACGACAAAATTATTCGTCGCTACTTGAGGGGAAGTTGCGGTTGTAGGACTGGCGATCGCTTCATGGGTTAACTCCCAGCTTGCCAGAGCCGCTAAGGTACATAGTGCTAGAGTTGGGACACGCATTCCAGTTTCGTCAGTCTTCATTTGCTTTATCCGCCATTCAAACAACGCCAATCCCCGCAGGCTTAGTGACATACTAAACCTGACCCTGAAGTAATCCAACTGGGAGAGAAAATATTTTCCGCTTGACCCGATCAGTCGGGGGTTCTGGCACTCGGCCCGATTAACTGAACGACAGCAATCAGTGGCTTTGCAAACTTTGACTGTGACGACGCAAGACAAGTTCCTTATTGCTGAGTCTTGCGCTCACAGCCATGATTTATTGGTGCCAATGGCGGCGCTTAAGTCGGGCTTGCTGGCGTTTGAGGCGATAGGCGGCCCCTTGCTGTTGTACGCGATCGATCACCGGAATGCCAACAAGATAGCTCACTATTCCAAATGCGGCTCCGACAATTAAACACCCCAAAAGATAGCTCGTAATAAAGTCACCGCCTAACTCGAGCACCCCCTGGAGCGAATCTAATTGCTCGGTCGGTAAATCTTCCCATTCTCGCCCCAAAGCAGATTGCCCAACATGAAAGTTAAAAGCAGTCAGCGGCAAGGTAGTTAACGGGTTGCTCAGCCAAGTTCCGGCAGCAGCGGCAATTTTACTGCCTCGAAAAATAGCAGCCGTGACGATCGCGATCGCCATTTGTACACCGGGCAGCGGAAACATCCCCCAAAAGACCCCAAAGGCAAACCCACGGGCAATATGCTCTGGTGTCGCCCGCAGCCGAATAAACCGCAGATAAAAATAACGGCAGACCCGTTCCCACTTCTTCATCGTCTCGTTGCCAATCGTACTGCCCCAAATCACAAATTACACAAGGTGGATGGTTGATTCCGCATAGGTGGCGGGAGTTTCTTTTTGTATTTTGACGAGGCTAATAGCGCGGCGACAAGTCACTTCAGACACAAAGCTATCTGACCCGCAGGCAGAGTTGAATGACCTCAAAAATATTTTTGCCCACCACGCTACACTTTCTCTCAACCTTTGCTATAATAGGCAAGCTACACAACAAGCGGATGTGGCGGAATTGGCAGACGCGCTAGATTTAGGTTCTAGTTCCTCACGGAGTGAAGGTTCAAGTCCTTTCATCCGCATCAAAAATTAGATGAATCGCAAACCCCTACATGTGACTGTAACCATAAGTTGTCCAATTTGGACAACTTATGGTTACAAAGCTATTTGGACAACTTATGGTTACCAGTCAATCTAAACCCAATTCATGCCGGACAGTATCTAGTGCAGCAGTGACTGCTGGATCTCGGAAGTAGGCTGGCTTTTTAAGGTATCGAGTTACGTAGGTGCGAGTTGGCTCAACACCCTGGGCATAAAGCATCAATGCAACTTGACGTACTTCTTGACAGCACTGTTCAACTTTTTCCACACGAATCTTATTTCGGTACTCCAGGTAGCGTGCTGAGATGGCAGAGCAAAGCACGGGAAAGCGCCGTCGCAGCGATCGCACACTATATCCTAGTCGCTGAGCTACAGCTTTCATCGTCGGTGGTGGTTCCTCTTCAAGGACGGCTTTCAAAGACTGTTGTAGGTGAAGTGTTTCAAACTGCTGCTTGAGCTGTTGTGGTTTAGATTGAGAATTTGAAGCATTGGTTAACAGTCTAATGTGACTGAGTGATTCTGCATTGAGAAGAAAATCAATTAGGGACACATCTAAGGCACGGCAAACTTTCAACAGCGCAGATAGTTGCGGCAAGGCTTTGCTAGATCGCCATTGGCTGACGGCACTTTTGAGGAGTCCCAATCTACGAGAAAACTCAGTGACATTTCCCTCCGTTGTCTGAGTAATACAAATAGAGAATGCTCGTGCTACATCTACTCTTTTAGGTAGTTCTGCTAATTTAACTGTGTATGCGATTAATTCCCCTACATTTTTTCTAACCCAAACCTGCCATTCCAGCTCATCAGGATCTATTGTCAAATTACCTGTTTTTGAAGTAGAACCAAGCCATTGGTGACACTTAGGACAGTAGCCCGGTCGGGATCGC
>CBIHQL010000358.1:0-4956 GCA_966211855.1 uncultured bacterium | reverse complement strand
CTGGAGTGAGAGCAGTCTGGATGCTCTTCAACTTCTCTTTAGAAATCAGCTCTTACGATCTTTTTCTTGCTGCACCAATCGCTTACCTGGTGACGGATACTTCTGGCATGATTTTGGCAGGAAATCAAGCGATCGCTCAACTCTTAAATGTTCCACAACAGTATCTTGCTGGCAAACCGCTCATGCTCTATGTAGCCGAGAGCGATCGTCGAGATTTCTTTTATTACTTAAATCAGCTTTCTCAGAACCCCAGTCCGCAAATTTTGCGATTCAATTTACGATCACGAGACAACCAGATCTTTACAGCAGAGTGGAATGTAGCGATCGCTCAGGATGCCGATGGTCAAATTGCTGAATTACGGATCGGCATACGCAACGTGAATCCAGTCCAGCCCAGCCTGCAATTACCGCGATCGCTCGATGGGCTACGGGTGCTGATTGTGGATGATGAAGCAGATATCCGGGAATTTGTTAGTGCGATCTTTGAGGCACACGGCATTAGTGTGAAGACAGTTTCGAGCGTAGCTGCGGCGCTAGAGGCATTAGAGCAGTTCCGCCCGAATGTATTGCTGAGCGATATTCGGATGCCCGATGGAGATGGCTACAGTCTAATTCGGCAAATCAGAGCCTTAGAGAGAGAGCAGGGAAGACACATTCCGGCTGCTGCCATTACGGCGTATCTAGACGAGGATCGAGAAAAGGCGATTAACGCTGGGTTTGAGGCACATTTACACAAGCTGGCTCAACCAACTCAGTGGGTTGAAGTGGTGACTCAATTAGCTAGACAGTCTCCTGGGCCAGAGCTTGATCTGTTGGACTGAGCGATCGCCCGCCACATCGTCGAATTGCACCACGGTAAGATTGAGGTAGCAAGCGTTGAAGGACAAGGCACAACCTTGATTGTCCGACTGCCGTTAAAGAACTCTGCTTCTTCGGTGCTAAAGCGGTAAATGCGATGCAACGACCCAAACCCGAAACCGTGACGCTAAAGGACATTTTGATTACGGAGGAGCTATCTCAACGTACTCCCCGTCCGTCCAACTTGCAGGCAGAAAATCAGGCCATGCGATCGCTGGCTCGGCAGATGGCGCGAGATTCACAAAGCCTGATGCAAACGTTGGCAGACACGGCACTGGAACTCTGTCAGGCAGGCACCGCAGGCGTGAGCTTACTGGAAACCACACCGGACGGAGAGGAGATTTTTCGTTGGAATGTGTTGGCTGGCACCTTAGCGCCCTACGTCAGTGGCACGACACCCCGCAACTTTAGCCCCTGTGGGGTTTGTCTCAACCAGGGAACTCCCGTCCTGTTTTCCCATCCCGAATCCTATTTCACCTATTTCCAGGAAGCCAACACCCCAGTCGTCGAAGGGTTAGTGTTTCCCCTGGTTGCCGATGATCATCCCCTCGGCACAATCTGGATTATGTCGCACGATGAGCAGCGGCAGTTTGACTCAGAAGACGTGCGAATTATGACGACTCTGGCAGACTTTACCGCCGCTGCCCTGCTCTTGAATCAGCGCCAAACGAGGGAATTGCTGGCGGTCAATGCAATCTTAGAGACAAGCGTTGAGGAACACCGACAGGCAGAAGCGCAATTGCAGGCTTTGATCGCCAATCTTCCTGGTGGAGCGGTGTTTGTGGTCGATCGCAATCTCCGTTATTTGCTAGCAGAGGGAGAAGCTCTGGCGATCGCTGGATTCAAACCCGAAGATTTGGTGGGCAAAACGATTTTCGAGGTGCTACCGCCCGATTTAGCGGCACGTTATGAGCCGATGTACCGTCAAGCTCTGGTGGGTGAGCCGTTCGAGCATGAACACCAGGCCCATCATCGCAGCTACGTTTCACGGGGCACGCCGTTACGGTCTGTCAATGGTGAAGTCTACGCGGTGCTGGTTGTCTCTTATGACATTAGCGATCGCGTGCGCGTCGAAGACGAACGCAAAGTAGCAGAAGTCGCCTTACATGAATCGGAAGAGAAATATCGATCGCTGTTCAATTCAATGGATGAGGCGTATGCGGTCGTCGAAGTTTTGGCAGATGACAACGGCGAGTGGAATGATTTCCTGTTTTTGGAAGTCAATCCTGCTTTCGTGAAGCAGACCGGCATGGAGTATCCAGTTGGACGTAAAGCGACAGAACTGCTAGGAACTCCCAATCCACAGTGGGCAAAGGTTTATGGGCAGGTTGCTGCTACGGGTAGACCGATCCGGTTTGAAGAAGGCGAAGCCACCCTGGGTCGCGTTTTCGACCTGTATGTTTTTCGCTTAGGTGGAGCGGGGAGCCGTCGCGTGGCAGTTCTGTTTACCGACATCACCGATCGCAAACGCCGCGAAGCAAATCTCGCTTTCCTCGCCGATTTGATGAACGATTTTGCGCCGCTTGCCACTGCCGAAGAAATCATGGAAATGGCGGGCAAACGCATCGCCGAACATCTCAATCTGTCGCGCTACTTGTTTGTTGAGATTAACCCGGAGGCGGGCGAATGCACCTATCTGCTCCCCAGCCGTCCCCCCGGTCAGCTTGAGATCAGCGGCAGCTACAGACTCGCCGACTATCACACCGAAGCGGAACACCGCCTGCTCTCCGCCGGGCAGTCGATGGTCGTGAACGATGTGCGCGACGGAACGCGATCGCCCGAACAGATAGCAGCGTTTGAGGCGTTCGACATCGCTGCGATCGTCAACACGCCCTACTTAAGCAACGGACGCTGGGTTTTCGATCTGGGTGTCACGCGCAGCCAGCCTTCGGTTTGGCGCGAGGACGAAATCGAGCTTTTGCGGGAAATCTCCGCCCGCGTTTGGCTCCGAATCGAACGTGCCCGCGCCGAAGCAGACCTGCGCCAGTCGGAAGCCAAATATCGATCGCTGTTCAACTCAATGGACGAGGGATATTTCCTTTGTGACGTGATTTTTGACGAGAATGACAAACCTATTGACATTCTTTACCTGGAAGCAAATCCAGCAGCGATACGCCTCGCTGGGCGGGACTTTTCTGGGCAACGGATGCGCGAGATTGACCCGCATTACGAAGACTACTGGTATGAACTCTACGGGGGCGTAGCGCTGACTGGCGAGTCCGTGCGCGCTGAACATTACGCCGAACCGCATGGGCGGTGGTTTGATTTTTACGCCTTTAAAGTGGGCGGGCAAGAGAACCGCCGCGTTGCCGCCGTTTTCCGAGACGTAACCGATCGCAAACATTACGAACAGCGGCAAGCCTACTTGCTCCAACTCAGTGATACCCTGCGATCGCTCTCCGATGCCGTTGAAATCTATGCAACGGTGACGCGCATTGCCCTGAACTTCTTTCGAGCAGACCGATGTTACTACTGCGAAATTATTGACGGCAACGCCATCATTCGGCGGGATGCCTCTCGCGAAGGTTTGCCCTCCGTTGCGGGAGAATATCCCCTCAGCGACTTCCCCATCTTCAAAGCGGTGATCGATGCGGGTCGTCCTTTGGTGGTTGAGGATGCCCATACGACAGATGTACTGGATGAGGCGTTGAGGCAACTCTGTTGTGAGATGCAGGTAATTTCCTTTATCAATGTGCCTGTGATTAAGGAAGGAGAGCCGATTGGCGCTTTCTGTATTACCCAATCCACGCCGAGAAACTGGATCGCCTTGGAAACGGAACTGGCGCAAGAAACTGCCGAGCGGATCTGGGCTGCCGTTGAACGCGCCCGCGCTGAGCAATTCTTACGCGAGTCGGAACTTCAGCGAGTTCGAGAACAATCTACCCTTGAGCAAGAACGTCACCGCGCGGAAGACCTGGCAGAACTCGATCGCGCCAAAACTGCCTTCTTCAGCAACATCAGCCACGAATTCCGCACGCCGTTAACGTTATCACTGGCTCCGTTGCAAGATGCCTTGAGCGATCGCACCCATCCCCTCGATCCCATTCAGCGAGAACGGTTGGAACTCGTTCATCGCAACAGCCTTCGCTTATTAAAACTGGTCAATACCTTGCTGGACTTCTCCTGCATCGAAGCCGGACGTATGGAAGCCGTGTATGAACCGACTGATTTATCAACATTTACGGCTGAACTTGCAAGTGTATTTCGCTCAGCGATCGAACGTGCAGGTTTACAGTTGATTGTCGATTGCCCACCGCTGCCGCAGCCTGTGTATGTCGATCGCGAGATGTGGGAGAAGATTGTTTTGAATTTGCTCTCTAATGCTTTTAAGTTCACATTGGAGGGTGAAATCACGCTCAGACTTTATCCCACCGACAACCAAGCCATCCTCCACATCCAAGACACGGGTACTGGAATCGCGCCTAAACACCTGCCTCATGTGTTTAAACGGTTCTATCAAATCCGAGGTACCCAAGCCCGAACCTACGAAGGATCAGGGATTGGTCTTGCGCTCGTACATGAACTGGTTCAACTACATGGCGGTACGATTGAGGTCAGCAGTACGGTGGGAGAGGGAACCTGCTTTACGATCGCCCTACCGTTTGGGACAGATCATCTTCCGAACGATCGCATTCATACGACTCGGACTCAAGCATCCACCGCGATTAATGCAGCTTCGTATGTCGGCGAAGTAGAGCAGTGGCTACCCACAAACAGGGCTGATGATGAAAGTGCTGAGGGGAAGGTGGCGAGTGCTGAGGAAAAAGACTTAAAAGAGAAAGAAAGACAGAAAAACCCAACTCCTCAATCTCCATCCCGTGTTCTCATTGTCGATGACAACATGGATATGCGAGAGTATCTAAGCCATATCCTCAGCGAACATGTTCACGTGGAAGCCGCGACCGATGGAGCCGCAGCACTGGCAGCAGTTCAAAAACAACTGCCTGATCTGATCATTAGTGATGTAATGATGCCAGGATTAGACGGCTTTGGCTTACTCCAAGCATTGCGATCGCACCCACACACGCAAGAAATTCCAATTATTCTACTCTCAGCGCAGGCGGGAGAAGAGGCGATCGTGGAAGGACTGGCGGCAGG
>CBIHQL010000357.1:0-4959 GCA_966211855.1 uncultured bacterium | reverse complement strand
CATCGAAAGCCCACCTGAACTAGAGCAACGGATTGGCGTTTCTAAAGGGAACTACTACCACTTAGATATGACCTTCGATCAGATGATGTGTTTCCGACCGTTACCAGAGTTAGCAAACTACAAAACACCGATTGAAGGGCTATATCTAACTGGGGCTGGCACCCATCCTGGTGGATCTATCTCTGGGTTGCCAGGGCGAAATTGTGCTCGTGTCTTCTTGCAAACACAGCGTCCCTTTGCTCAAGCTCTCAGCGATGCCAAGGATACTCTGAAATCTACAGCTAGCTCGATTTTTGGAGGTAAGAGTTAGACTCTTCGAGCGGCGTAACTCTGCTACCTGCCACCAGATTGACTCTCCGCTGCCGTATACTCACTACATCTACACCTCAGTACTGTTCGTTAGGCACTCAGAAATCGCTATGGACACCATCTACGGCAACCTACAAGGGATTAAGTCCAGTCAGATCAAACAACTGCAAAAGTTGTATGAGCAGCGGCAACCCAGCGATCGCCTGATGAGTCCTGAGTTTGCTCAACAACTCGCTACGATTAGCCATGACATACACCAACCTGTGTGCAGCTACATCAATCGTCGCGGGCAAGTTGTACGGATTGGGGTGGGCACACCATCACAGACCCAGCTCGACCCTGCTGATCTACCCCGGCAAAGCACAGAGCGCTTGAGTGGTATCCGTTGTTTGGCGGCTCAACCTCAAGCTCCTGACACAGCTTCTTTAGTGGCGATGGTGCGGCAACGGTTAGATGCTTTAGTGGTTTTAAGCGTTGATGGCGGCTCCCAACGCAAAAAAGGCAAAAACGGTGCTGTTAAAAATGGAGATAACCCGGTACAAGCAGCCTATATCGCGCATGTGGTGCCGGATGTTGATCAACCGTGGTCAGTGTCAGAAGCCATTAGCCTAGATCAGCTAATCGAGGAAGATTTTGATGATCTCTTGCACGATTGGGAAACCGAACTGAGAGAGGCAGGTTTTGACCTCAGCGATCTGCAACCCGATGCCGTTGATCACGATCGCGTCTTGATTGTTGGGTTAATGACCGACAAGATGAGCGATCGCCAGTTTGAAGATCGGGTCGTTGAACTGGAGCGGTTAGTAGACAGTGCCCAAGGAGAGGTTGTAGGCATCATGCGGCAAAAGCGATCGCAACCGCATCCTCAAAGCATTTTTGGGCAAGGAAAAGTTGAAGAAATTGCCGTCCAGGCCCAAGCTCTAGGGGCAAATTTAATTGTGTGCGATCGCGATCTTTCTGCCTCTCAAGCTCGCAATCTCGAAGAAAAAATCGGTCTACGAGTGGTCGATCGCACCGAAGTCATTTTAGATATCTTCGCGCAACGGGCTCAATCGCAGGCCGGAAAACTGCAAGTAGAACTCGCCCAATTAGAGTATCAACTGCCGCGACTACGAGGACAGGGGCAAGCGATGTCGCGATTAGGGGCAGGTATTGGTACCCGTGGGCCGGGTGAAACCAAATTAGAAACCGAGCGACGCACGATTCAACGGCGCATCAACCAATTGCAGCAAGAAGTAGATCAACTGCAAGCCCACCGCGCTCGACTGCGGCAGCAACGCGAAAAACAAGACATTCCCGTCATTGCTTTAGTCGGTTATACCAATGCTGGCAAGTCTACGCTGCTCAACGTGCTCACTCAAGCCGATGTTTACGCTGCTGACCAACTTTTTGCCACCCTAGACCCCACAACCCGTCGCCTCAGTATCTCAGATGCAGAAACGCAAAGCCGCCGAGAAATTTTATTGACGGATACGGTAGGTTTTATTCACGAATTGCCACCAGCCTTGATGGATGCGTTTCGAGCCACGTTAGAAGAAGTCACAGAAGCAGACGCTCTAGTGCATTTAGTAGATTTATCTCACCCAGCGTGGATGGATCACATCCGCTCAGTAGAGGGAATTTTGGCAGAACTCCCAACGTTGCCCGCTCGCACTCTGTTGGTCTTTAACAAAATCGATCGCGTAGACTCTAAAACATTGACCGAGGCTCAGCAAACTTATCCTGATGCCCTGACCCTCTCAGCAACCGAACGTCTGGGGTTAGAAACTTTGAAACAGAAGTTTTTGCAACTGGAGCCTTGAGCTGAAAAATCAAATTTGAGAAATTGAATTGGCGTTGTAGCCGAGCTTGATCCAAACTCGGTAATGGGCCTGCGATCGCGTGATCACGACATGACTGCCACAGTGACGAATTGCCCAAGCTAGAGAATAAGCTTGGAGTCTTTGTGTAGCATCTAATACAATAATTTGCTTATATAGCTCAGAACGGTAACACATCCCAGTGCCGATTTGACCTTGAGTTTCAAAGAAATTAAAACGATGAACTAACTGTTCTGGCACTAAAAGAGGATACATAAAATAATGTAAATATACTAACTATAGCTTATTCTTCTACGTGTAATTGCATATATGGCTCTTCGCAGAAATTTACCTGCTGAGATCTCTCTGCTAGCAACGCTCTAGGTTTTGCAGGTGCCAACACTGTAGCTGCCAATCGTGCCCCACCACCGCGATCGCCCCGACATAACCTGGTGCAGGTGCGAGATGCTGCAACGACCAATGACTAGCAACTTGTCCAGGAACTCTCACAGCTAACAAATTTACTGGTTTTCCAGGAGTGAGGGAGACATCAAATTCAGCTAGGGGTATTGACAGACCTTGACCGATCGCCTTGATATAGGCTTCTTTACGAGTCCAGGCGTTGAAAAAGGCTTCAGGTTGTAGAGAGGCCGGGAGCGATCGCAGTTCTGTTTGTTCCACTGCCGAAAAGTAAGATTTGGCAATCTCTAGCGTTGGGAAATCAGCGCGGATATATTCGACATCTACACCCACCGTGCGATCGCGGGTAATGGCATACAAAGCCAAACCATGAGAATGCGAAACATTGAATGCTAAAGCCGTGGTTGGATGGGCGATCGCAGGCTTACCGTAAGCATTGTAGGTAAAACATATCTCAGTACCAGAGCATTGCAGATAACGACTCAACAAAGTTCGCAACCCACCTCGCGCCACGGTAAAGGATTGCTGATCTTTAGGGAAACGAAAGCGTTGGGCACGTTGCTGTTCATCAATGTTGAGCAGTTGGTAAAGCTGAGCCACAGTTGCCTCACTCTGCATCAGATCAAGAGACCACACATGCACCTGATCTGGAGTCAACGTGAATTCAGCAGGCGGGGGAGACCAAAGGAGGGAAACCATTTTTAAGGAGACTCCAACCAATCTGCGTGGGTGTTGGCAAAAATTGCCGCTTGAGTGCGATCGCGTAAGTTGAGGCGATTCAGGATATTCGTGACGTGGTTCTTGACGGTGCCCTCTGAAATAAATAACTTCTGGGCAATTTCACGATTACTAGAGCCAGTCGCGATTAAGCACAGCACATCTCGTTCGCGTGGAGTCAACTCCAACAAACCAGGCGGGAGCGCATCAGACTCAACCGCAGCAGTTGAAGGAGACTTGTTGCTAACTTGAGCAATCATCTTTTGCCAAATACCAGGGCCAAACTGAGCGTATCCTTTATACACCGCACGAATTGCTGCTGCTAGTTCTTCAGAAGGTGTATCCTTCAACAGATATCCCAAGGCTCCGACTCGCATTGCCTCAGCCACATATTGATCATCATCGAAAGTGGTTAAGACCAAAACCTTAATTGCCGGGAACCGTTGGCAAATGAAGCGAGTGGCAGCAACTCCGTCCATTTCTGGCATCCGAATATCCATCAAAATCACATCAGGATGAAGCTCGGCGGCCTGTTGAATAGCGAGTTGACCATTGCTGGCATCCCCAACAATTTCTAAGTCAGGCTCCAGTTCTAGCAAGACTCTCAAGCCTTGACGGATAATACTTTGGTCATCGACTAACAAGACCCGAATCATGGTGCTAGCCTCGGTAAGGGCAACTGAATCCAAATTTGACAACCTGAACCGGGTTGGCTCTCTAGCTTAAACTCTCCACCCAGAGCCGCAGTTCGCTCTCGCATCCCTTGAATGCCAAAACCAGTCTTGTTTTCGGCAGTTTGAAACCCTCTGCCATTATCTTGAATGGTCAGTAGAAGCTTGGTGGAAGTTGTCCTTAATTGGATCAATACCGTCGTGGCTGCGGCATATTTACAGATATTGGTTAATGACTCTTGCACAATGCGATAGACGGCTGTATTCACTTCGGGGGCTAGAGAACGCGATCGCTCGATTTCACAGACGGGTTTGACTCCGGTCGTACGCTGAAACTCTTCTACCAGTTGCGCGATCGCCGCTTCTAATGGTTGGTTTTGCAACGGATCAGAACGTAAGGTAGAAACAGACTGCCGGACTGCTTGTAAGGCTGCTGAGCCAAGGCGTTTAGCTTCTGCTAAAAAACTTTGGGCTTGGGGCGGGTTGGTTTGCCATAGTTTCAACGCTCCTTCTAATTGCAAATTCAACCCTGTGAGCGCATGGCCTAGCGAGTCGTGAATCTCTCGCGCAATCCGGTTGCGTTCTTGGAGTGTGGCTTGGTCTTCAATCCGTAAGGCATATTTGCGGAGTTGATCATTGGCGATCGCTAACTTTTCTCGACTTTCTCGCTCTGCTAACAATGCGTTGATCAACCACAAAACAAAGACCAAAATCAGCCCAAACAGCAATGCCGCATTCAATGACAAATTTAAGATCAAGAATCGGATTTTCTCTTGCAACATCGGTCGTCCGGGTAGATCTAACGTTTGGACGCGATAGAGCAGGGTCAACACGAACGAAAGATATGCCAACCCCGTCACTATCAATCGCCCTGGCAACTTAAACATTAAGCAACTGCGAATTACCACCACCAAATAGAGAAATGGAAATAACCGAATGCCTCGAATCACCGGGCCACCAACCGACAAAATCAACCAAAATTCTATCGCTGTGTAAATGATTTTCCAAAAGGTATTGGTTTTGGGAAGCCGCAAGCCCATCAG
>CBIHQL010000356.1:0-4964 GCA_966211855.1 uncultured bacterium | reverse complement strand
AGGGCTGTCACAGAGCGACGAGCTTCAGCCAGTCCAGTGCGGGCCAACTCATCAATGATTTCTAGTATTTCCAACTGCGATTTAGCCAGCTCCGAATCGTCGGAGAGCATTTGTGTTGCTGCCCCAGCTTGAAGCAGAATGCCAGTAAAGGACTGCGCTAACGTATCGTGAATTTCTCGCGCCATCCGGTTGCGTTCCTCCAGGATTGAGGCTTGCTCGGCCCGTCTGCGTTCACGTAGTGCAGCGTCTCGCTGTTCACTCATGTCTGTGATCAGACTGTAGAATCCTCTCACCTGAGCATTGGCATCGAAATCAGGGATTAAGATGCCGCTGATGTATCGTTTACCAATTGGAAAAGAAATCTCTGCCTCCAAGGGTACTGTTTGTCCCTCAAACACCTGATTAATATACGGCTCAACCCGCTGGTAAACTGTCTCACCGAGAAGTTGATGAACCGAGTTACCCAGAATCTCATCACGGCTCCGGTTGAACCAGACTTCATAAGTTCGGTTGATAAATTGATAGCACTGATTGGCATTGACATAGGCGATTAGAGCCGGGAGAGCGTTGGCGATCAACCGTATTTCCTGTTCTCGATGGCGTAGTTCTGCTTCACTTTTCTGTAAAGCCGCTGTCCGTTCTGCAACCTGCTGCTCTAAGGTGCGATTATAATCAGCAAGTAGTTGTTCAGCTTGCTTACGTTCGGTAATGTCTTGAAAGGCTGCGATCGCATAAACCACATTGCCCTGTTCGTCAAAAACTGGAGTTCCCCACACCTCAATTGGAAGTCTGTCTTGGTGAATCTCCATATCATCAACTTTGGTGCATTCACCGCTCAACGCTCGGATAATGGGCAGCCTCTCTGTCGGATAGATTTGATTTGTTCCTGCTAGATAAAACTGATAAACTTCTGGAATTTCATCGGGTGCTACGGAGGGATCAATTCCCTTACCCATTAGTTGGATGCCTCGCTGATTGGCGTAGTAGGGGCGACCTGCCGCGTCAATGATGCCAATTCCGACTGGAATCGCTTCTAGAAATTGAGCCATCTGGCTTTCGCGCGCGCGGAGTTTTGAGTAGAGTCTTGCATTTTCGATCGCGATCGCGGTTTGAGTCGAGAGTAGGTTGAGAAGTTGCGATCGTTCTGGCGAAAATACTCCAGGTGCCAACTGATTTTCTAGATACAACACACCTACAAGCTTGGTTTGATTCAATAGTGGCAAACACAAGACCGATTGCGTTTGATGGCGTTGAATATGGGGATCATTAACGAAATTACCTTTGCGGGCTGCATCATCTAAGATGATTGATTCATGAGTCCGAATAACATACTGAATAATGGATTCAGGTAAGCGATTTGCTATTGGGGCCGATTACAGCACTTGTGTAGTGCAGACCTGTTCACCATCGGTAAGTTCACAAGCAGCGCCGATCACCCATTCTCCTGATTCTTCCAGAATTAGAAAGCCAATTTGTGCGCCAGCATTCTCTATTAAGGTTTGCATCAACGAACGAAGCAACTGCTCCAGTTCAATTTCACGAGAGATGGCTTGAGATGCTCTGATTACTGTTGCTAAATCGAATGCAACCTCTGAGGTGTTAGAAGTCGTTCCAACAGTGGTGGAGACTGGTGAGGAAGTCACAATTGCTGGCTGAGGGAAAAACTGGGGATAGCGGGTCTCTAAATCTTTGACCTTTGCCATCGCGCCCCAGCGCTCATAGCAGTAATGGGCTTCCTTCATATAGAGCTGAGCAAACTTTTCCCGACCACGAGCTAAGTAATGTTTGGCAGCTAATTCATAGGCTAAGGCTTCTTCTTGAAGATACTCGTTATCTTTTGCACCTTGAATGGCTTGTTCGTAAAACTCCTCTGCCTCAAAAAACTGACCCAAAACTCGCGCCTTCTCTGCTTCAACTAGATGAAATTTATGCAAAAAATTCATGGGGGCGTGGTGTGCCCATTTCTGCATCTTCTCCTGGTTAGCGTTAACACGATGCAACCAAGTTTCTTTTTCAAAGTTTGAAGCATCTGCCAACAAGCTCAAAAATATGAGGGAGTCATAGAAATGAAAGGGAGGTACAGAAACTAATGCGGTGGCTGCGCTTAAATACGGCTCTGACAAAGTAGCCGTTTGTGCCGCTTGTTCATATTCCCCAAACAGATAGCATAAAATCAGTTTATTTAAGTAAAAGTAGTGAAGACTAGTGCCATCCTTGACTGCGATCGCCTGTGCTAAGGCTTGTTCTTCGTCATAGAGGTAGCCCACTAAGCGACTTGGGTTTTCTGATTGACCTCGCAGGTTAAGGATCGTTTGTTGCAACATGGCTAGCCAAGTGGCAGGAGTCTCTCGTCTAATTTGATGGGTAGCTTTCCGATAAATCGCGGTTTGTTGTTCCAATTCTGTCAGTTCTTGTCCTGCAAAAAAAGGGCAATAACAGAGGCTAAAGGCGCAATAACTCGCGAATTCAAACTCTCCACTTTCTATGCCGCTTTGATAAGCCTCCGCTAAACTAGGAAATGTCCCTTTCAGGTGGGCTTTCCAGTGAATGATATGGAAATTCACCATTAGCAAAGCTTTGCAGTTAACTCTCTTGTTATCTAATCGTTTCGCTAAGTTTAAGGATAATTTGCCAAATCGATAGCCCAGATCAAGATCTTGCACCACTCCACAAAGCATCATGCCATAGGCAGCATAACCGAGCACCGACCAGATCGCGTTTCCATGAGCGATCGATAAATCCACCATCTTGCAAACAATCAGCACCATCAAAGAAGGGGACACGTTAAAAGCTGAACCCAAGGTGCTGACTAATATATAGATTTTTGCCAAGGGTTCAGGTTCGCTCATCTCTGGCAAATCAATCAAACCTTCGATTTCCCGCCCAGCAATTCGTGAAGCGGTTTCCTCTAATCCTGCTTGAATGTCTGACTGACTTGGAGCTTCTACTAAACAAATTCCTAGACGTTGCAGCACTTCCAAACCAGCTTTTAGCGCTTCTTTAGTGTCGCCCCGCGACAGCCATGCTTGAATCCTGCTGTCGTAAGCTTTCACGGTGTCTAGCACTGTTTTGGCATGACTGAGCACTGCTTCTACAAGCCACTCCATCTGGTCGAAGTGACCGCTGAGATATGCTGCCTCTGCTGCCCCTGAATGCAATGCCAAAGTCAGGTCATATTCATGCTGCCAGCTCTCTACATCAAGGAGTTGAAGCCCTGCCTTGAAATATTTGAAAGCGGCTGCATAAGCTGTTGCTGCTAGCGCTTTCTGACCTGCTTGCAAATTCAGTTTGGCAATCTCGTTGCGTTCCGATGGCTCAGTGATTAACTCAGTTCCATAATTCAGATGGTCAACGATCTCAAACAACCGCTCTGCCAACTGCTGTGGCGGAGTCCTTTCGAGTAAATTGCGACCGATTTGCAGATGTACCCCTTGTTTCTGCGACTCATCGATTAGGGCATAGGCAGCTTGCTGGACGCGATCGTGCAAAAACTTATACTCTTGCACTAACAAGTTCTCGTCTAACTCAGAAAGGGGTTGAAGGAGTCCAGTTTGGATGGCTGCTAACAAATCCTGAAAAACTGTTTGAGGCGATCGCTCACATACGATCGCTAACGTCTCTAAATCAAATTCAGCTCCGACGCAAGCGGCTAATTGCAGCAACTGCTGAGTGTTGTCTGGCAGCTTTCTCAACTTGAGCAGCAACAACTCCACTACATTATCAGTAATATCCTGAGCTTCAATTTGAGCAACGTCCCACTGCCAGATTCGCTGTTTAGGATCAAAGCTCAAGAGATTTTCACTATACAGCGATCGCAAAAATTCGCCCACAAAGAAGGGATTGCCTTCGGTTTTGTGCAGCACTAACTCAGCTAGGGAAACCACCGTGCCAACACTCTGATGCAGCGTCTCGGCAATCAACTGATTTAGCGGTTCCAGTGTCAGGGGTGCTAAAACGATTTTCTGAGGCACTACCCCTTGCTTTCGCAAGTTCTCCAATGACAAGGTTAGTGGATGGCTTGCGGTAACTTCATTGTCTCGGTAAGCTCCAATCAGGAAAAGCGCTTCGGTTTGCTCATCGAGCAGCATCAATTCGATTAACTTCAGGGTAGCAGAGTCAATCCATTGCAAATCATCCAAGAAGATGACCAATGGATGATCTTGCACACAAAACACCCGAATGAACTGCTGAAATACGCGGTTAAAGCGATTTTGCGCTTCTGTTGCCCCAACTTCCGGTACAGGTGGCTGCTTACCAATAATCAGTTCTACTTCGGGAATGACATCAACAATCAATCGTCCGCTGCTGCCTAAGGTGCTGAGAAGGCGCGATCGCCACTGTTGCAACTGTTCGTCGGGTTCGCTCAGCAGTTGCTGCACCAGTTTTCGTAAGGCATCGACGATCGCATTATAGGGAATATTGCGCTGCAACTGGTCAAACTTACCAGAGATAAAATACCCGCGCCTTGCTGTAATGGGTTTGTAGAGTTCCTGCACTAAGGCGGATTTACCGATCCCAGAGTAGCCAGTGACTAGCATCATCTTACTGTGCTGGTGTGTGGGGTGTGGGGTGCGGGGTGTGGAGTCTGCTTCCTCGCCGCCCATGTCACATTGCTCGTTCCCAGTTACCCTATTAAATGCTGTCAACAATGCTTCAATCTCTGCTTCACGTCCGTACAGCTTTTGGGGAATGTGAAACTGCTCGGAAACATCTTGCAGAGCTAGTGAGATAGGGGCGATCTGTCCTGTTGTTTCAAGTTGATGCAGACAGTATTCTAAATCCGCTTGGATGCCCCAGGCACTCTGATAGCGGTCCTCTGCATTCTTCGCCATCAACTTCATCACAATATCCGAAACTATTTTAGGAATTGCATCAGCGATGGCTGAATCATCCACACCCCCCCCCGCCCCCCCCCCCCCCCGCCCGACCCCCGGCGGTCCCGGCGCGTGGGCGAGCGCCCAAGG
>CBIHQL010000355.1:0-4966 GCA_966211855.1 uncultured bacterium | reverse complement strand
TTTAGTGCAGGGAGATACCACCACTGCCTTTGCAGCGAGTTTAGCGGCTTTTTATCAAAAAATTCCGGTCGGTCATGTTGAGGCAGGGCTACGCACCGACAATATTTATAATCCTTATCCTGAAGAGGCAAATCGACGACTGATTTCTCAGCTTACACAGCTACACTTTGCCCCAACAACCTTAGCAGTAGAGCATTTAGAGCGATCGGGCGTGGTCGGTGCGATTCATCAGACAGGCAACACGGTGATTGATGCGTTACTTACAGTTGCAGCTCAAAACCCTAGTTGCGACATCCCCCATTTGGACTGGAATCAATACCGGGTACTACTGGCAACGGTGCATCGACGAGAAAATTGGGGCGAACCTTTGCAAGACATTGCTCAAGGCTTTTTAGCATTGCTAGATAAGTTTCCTGACACGGCTCTGTTACTGCCTTTGCACCGCAACCCCATTGTTCGCGAGCCGCTGCAAGCCCTTTTGGGTGACCACCCTCGCGTATTTCTCACCGAGCCGTTAGATTATGCTGATTTGGTCGGAGCGATCCAGCGGTGTTATCTACTGCTAACCGATTCGGGTGGTTTGCAAGAAGAAGCGCCGAGCTTGGGTAAACCTGTGTTGGTGTTGCGCGAGACGACAGAACGCCCAGAAGCGATCGCGGCTGGAACGGCGAAATTAGTGGGCACTGAACCCCAACAAATTGCTGCTGCTGCTAGCGAGTTGCTGAGCGATCCGGCTACTTATACGGCGATGGCAACTGCAATTAATCCGTTTGGAGATGGTCAAGCAGCCCAGCGGATTGTGCAAATCGTCACCAACTATTTCGCCCAACCCACCGATTAATCATCGGCTTCGGCATCGGGTAAATCAACCTGAGGCGGTCGCGGCTGATCGAGTAGGCTTTGCTTCGATTGCTTCAATTGCTGCCACAGTTGCTTGATTTCTTCGTAGGCGGCTTCAGGTCTAATTGTGCCCCCTGCCTCTAGAGCACAAATAATCGAAACTCGTTGCGTAAATTCTTGCAAGTTGGCGTTAAAAGCTAAATACTCTGGCGTAAATTCTCCATAGTAGCGCCCAGTTGGATAGAAAAATTTCTCTTTATTGCTCTCTCTATACTCTGGCATAACAGCAATTCACCCCAGTTAAGCAGAAACGGCTGGTCTCTAAGCTTAATTTTCCCTACCTCAGCCATTTCTTCGCGATAATTTTGTATGGTTCTGATGACATCTACTAAAAGGAAAATCTAATCTGCAAACCAGCGATCGCTTTTTGTTTTTCAATGAGTTTTTGAGTCCATCTTGCTAAAAATCAAGTGATTTCATAGGTTATTTGTTATCTAAATCACTTCTAAATTTGTGATCATGACTCGGACAATTTCTACTGCTGCTTCAGGATGATCAGCAATCTGAATTTGTTCGGGGGCAAGGGTTTGAAAAAAGGCTTGAGCCTCAGCAGAAGTATTCAACAAAATTACGGGCTTATTTGCTTTCAAGGCCAGGGCAATTTCTGATGCAGTTCCTAAGCCCATGCCACAAGCAATCACGACTTGACTTGACAATACATTGATGTTGTTGCGGGCACTTCCCATCCCAGTCAGAATCGGAATCTCAATCGCATCTGAAACACCTGTGAACTTCTCTGTTGGCAGGATACCTATTGTTAAACCTCCAGCTTGTTTTGCACCTTGACTCGCTGCATTCATCACGCCAACATTCCGACCGCCAGTCAGCAACACCCAACCTGCCGCCGCAATTTTTTGCCCCAGCTCATACGCAAATTGCAGATCAGCAGTAGTCGCCGTCGCCCCCGGCCCCATCACTCCAATTACTACTCTCGGCATGATTGACTATCCCCTCTTTTGGCATGCTTAAGGTTAGAATCTCACTGACCAGCCCAGACAATTTTTTTCAGAAATAATGGCTGGCGATCGCGCTCGTTGCACGTTGTCTCTCAGGTAATTCAAGGATGACGGTTTTGCCCACTTCAGGTTCAGCAGCTTTTTTGCCCCAAGTTTCGGTGATTATTCCGGTTTATAACGGAGCCGATGATTTACCCGATTTGTTGCAAAGTCTGCAAGCACAAACCTATCCAGCCGATCGAGTTGAATATCTGATTGTGGATAATGCTAGCCGCGATCGCACCTGGGAGCTTTTACAAGCAGCGGCTCTTAACTGGCAACAACAAGGGCTACAGCTACGTTGCCTGAGCGAAACGCAAATTCAAAGCTCTTACGCTGCTCGCAACACAGGAATTCGCGCCGCGACCGGAGAGATTTTAGCTTTTACCGATGCTGACTGCCGCCCCGACCCCCATTGGCTAGAGCAGCTCGTTCAACCTTTTACCAACCCTGAAATTGGCATTGTTGCGGGTGAAATTTTGGCTCTGCCCGGTCACACTCTGCTAGAACAGCACGCTGAACGAGAAGGCACTCTGTCCCAAAAGCACACCTTGGCGCATCCGTTCTACCCGTATGGTCAGACTGCCAATTTAGCGATCCGACGCTCAGCACTAGTCGAAGTAGGGTTATTTCGTGCCCATCTCACGACTGGAGGCGATGCCGATCTCTGCTGGCGGATTCAACAAACTCAGCATTGGCAGATTCACTTTGCCGAGTCAGCCACTGTTAAACATCGTCATCGTAGTACCTGGCAAGAGTTACAAAGCCAATGGCGACGGTATGGGCGATCGAACCGCTATTTGCACGAATTGCACGGCGTTGCGTTAATGCGCGATTTCAACCGTAAAGAATATGTGTACCGCTGGAGCCGTTGGTTACTCAAAGAGCTGCCGTTAGCTAGTTTGCAGGCGATCGCTGGGAAAGCTGGTTTGGTCGATTTAGTTGCCACGCCGATTGGTTTGATTTGCAATCAAGCTCGCAGCACAGGCCAACGTGAAGCCCAGCTCCCAGAAGCCGCCCGTCAAATTGAGTGGCTCTCACACCCTACGCTTAGCCAATCCAAAGACTTAGCGCCTGAGGAAGTCAGCGATCGCCTAAATTAACTGTCGCTTCACCGCTTGGCGAATTTCTTCTAAGCGTACAGTTCTGCCACCTTGTGAACCAGGGCACTCGGTTTGTACGCGATCGCGATGACCAACAATTCGTGGCAATTTTTGAGTTCCGAAGTTGGCGGTTGGTGTAGGCACAAGTGTCGTAGGGTCTTTAATGCCATAGCGTTGGCAGAGCTTGGTGCAAAGCGCAACTGCTGACTGGAACTGAGCTGGGGTAATTGTGGCGCTCGTAAACACCCCATCAAAGGCCACTCCCAGGCCATCATTAATCACGTCGTGCGCACCCCGCTTACGCTCAAACCGAGCTTCATAAATCCGCCCACTGGGCATGATCACATAGTGGTAGCCAATATCGCTCCAGCCGTTACCCTGCACATGAATTTGCCACAGTTGCCGCATCCGCTGAATTTCTTCAGTCGGGCTGGCATTGGCAGAGAGGGTGGGGCTGACATACGTGTGGTGAATTGTAATTCGCTGAGGTTGCAGGTTAGCTACATCGACTGGGGTTGGCTTACTTGTCCAGACACTGCGAGGTTGAATGTCTAGGTCTGCGGGTTTGATATCCAGTGTGGTTTGAGCACGGTCTTGTTCAGAACCAATAATCTCAACTAGACGCTGACCCGCCTGGTGAAACAGCACCGTTGCTTGCCACTGCCCCGCTACTACTCTCGGGCGCGCCAACTCAATCGTGCGATCGGCTCGTAAAATCAACTGATCGCCATCTTGATATTTGTCGGCAACCCCGCGCAAAATAAAGGCTTCCTCAGCACGCACGTTGGTTGGCAGTGAGCCAAATCGCAACCGCGAGGGTGTCAAGGTTTTGGGAGCAGTTGCCACAACTTCGATGGGCACTTCTACACTCTCGTCACCTAGAGCAATATCTAGAAAGCGCTTCCCTGGCTGCAAAAACAAAAACTCTACTTTCCAAGAGCCATCAGGTGCCACTACAGGGCCAGAGGCTTTAAATTGATCATCGATCAGTAGCTCCAGAGCTTTACCCGCGTTATCTGGGGAAGTGGTGCCTAAGATGGCAAATTTTTGTTGAACCACTACTGGCTCTCTGGGGGCTTGAGTCACTTTGAGCATTGCTATCACACCTCGCAGCGGTAAAGAAATTATCAAAGCGAAACGTTTTGGCGGTTAGCGAAACACTAGTTTTCTTTATAAAGGAGAAATCTATTTGCGATCGCCCTTTTAGCCTGAAGGATCACCCTAGATACCACCTTCTGGCTCAAGACAGAGACTCTCGTCCGTCGTAATCTAGAAAATGAACACTGGATTGTCAGCGGGTGAACGCAATGTCAGGACGGGTACTGTTAGTTGATGATGAACCGGGTTTACGGGAAGCTGTGCAAGCTTACTTAGAAGACAGCGGGTTCGCCGTCAATGTTGCGAGCAACGCCCAAGAAGGTTGGCAGACATTGCAGCAGACACTGCCAGACTTGGTGATCTCTGACATCATGATGCCCCAAGTCGATGGCTACCAATTTCTTAAGCAAATGCGTGACGACCCTCGCTTTAAGTCCTTGCCTGTAGTCTTCCTAACGGCACGCGGTATGACCTCCGATCGCATTCAGGGTTACCAAGCAGGTTGTGATGCCTACTTACCTAAACCCTTTGATCCTGATGAGTTGGTCGCGATCGTCGAAAATCTACTAGAGCGGCGCACCCCCACCACAGCTACGAGTGGGGATGGTGAAACGCCTGATATTGCTGATATGGCGCGGCAAATTGCTGAAATTAAAGCTTTACTAACCCAACGCAACGCGATCGCTGCCACGCCCTCCCCTATTCAAGTTGATTTCACCCCACGATAGCAAAGAGTTTTAGATCTAGTTGCTGAGGGCTTGATGAACAAAGAAATCGCCCGTCGCCTCGATACCAGTGTGCGCAATGTCGAAAAATACGTCAGTCGCTTGTTTAGCAAAACCGGCACCAACAGTCGTACAGAACTGGTGC
>CBIHQL010000354.1:0-4971 GCA_966211855.1 uncultured bacterium | reverse complement strand
GGTTTTGCGTGATCAGAGTTAGTCGCACTGGATCGCTGAAATTCTGTTGCGCCAATGCTTGGGTCAGATAAAGCAGGCTATAGAATCCCAAATCTTGCTTCTCTTCAGGCGATCGCGATTCTTCCTCCAAGTTCCAGCAATGAACGATCGCCGTTGGCTGTTGGGAGATTGCCTGAAAGAGTTTTTGATAGTCTTCTGGAGCTTGAGGATTAATGATGTAGGTGCGCTCATCTTTCTGTCTGAAGCGATCGCCCATCATCACGATTGTCACCGTATGTCCCGCTTGTTCTAACTGGCTGGCAAGCTCAGATCCGATACCTGATGAATCCGCCAAGATCAAGTAACGCTGGGGAGTGGCGATCGCGGGTGCGACTAGTGGCGATTGCTGCCAGGAAGGGACATAAAACCAATCGCTGACATTGGGCTTTTTAACCAATACAGGGATTGCTGGCGAGGAATTTGTCTGCTTGGTCGGCGGATCAATCCAATAGCGTTGACGTTCAAAGGGATAGGTGGGCAGGGGTAACCGTCGTCGTTGCTCATGGGTATAGAATCCTGACCAGTCAATTTCTACGCCTGCTAGCCACAGCCGTCCCAAGATGTTAAGAAGGAAAGAGACATCTGATTCAGTTTCCTTTTGAGCATCTTTAGGATGACGCAAAGAGGAGAGGATAATTTGTCCGCTAGCTTGCGATTGATGCTGGCGGATCAGAGTGCTGAGGGTACGACCGGGGCCAACTTCCAGCAGAATGCAGTTTGGCTCTTGCAACAGTTGGCTCACGCCTGCCGAAAAGCGGACTGGTTGCCGTAGATGCTGCACCCAATAGTCGGGGCTGGTTGCTTCTGCTGCGGTCATCCAGGTGCCTGTCAAGTTCGACAGTAGTCGCAGAGTCGGAGGTTGCAACTTCACTTGACTGACTACTGCCCGGAAAGAGGCCAGAATCGGTTCCATCATGGCAGAATGGAACGCATGAGAGGTGTGGAGCAAGCGGCATTCTATGTTTTGGCTGGTGAGGCGATCGCGCAGGGTTTCAATTGCATCCGTTGTACCCGACACCACACATAGATTCGGGGCATTAATGGCTGCTAAGGAGAGTTCATCATTTAGCCAGGGTTTGATCTGTGCCTCAGATAGGGAAACCGCCAGCATCGAACCCGCAGGTAGGGATTGCATGAGCTGACCTCGTTTCGCCACCAACCTGAGAGCATTCTCAAAGGAAAACACACCTGCCAAACAAGCCGCCACATATTCGCCCACGCTATGCCCAGTCAAAGTTTGCGGCTGTACTCCCCAAGACATCCAGAGTTGGGCCAGGGCATACTCTACTCAGAAAATCGCAGGTTGAGCGATCGCAGTTTGTTGTAGTTGCTGCGTTGCTGTCGCTTCATCACCGGGCTTGGGATAGAGCAGCGATCGCAGATCCAGACCTAAATGAGGCTGTAGAAGGGTGGCACATCGGTCAACCCAGTCTTGAAAAACAGGTTCGCTCTCATACAACTCCCGCCCCATATTGATGTATTGAGAACCCTGACCGGGGAATAGAAATGCGATCGCTCGACTCATCTCTGGTTGATGATGAGTCAGAACGGGAGGAGTGGTTGGTGTTTGTAGGGTAGCGATCGCATCCTCTACGGTTTGGCACACGACCATGCGACGATGCTCAAACGACTGCCGTCCTACCTGCAACGTATACGCCACATCTGCTAGTTTTTCCGAAGAATGTTGCTGGAGATGAGTGACCAGATTTTGAGTGGCTTGCTCTAATGCGGTTGGAGTCTTCGCAGATAACACCAACAATTGCCAGGGACGGGAGGGGCCAGAAGGTTCACGGGATGGGGCTGCCTCTAGTACCAAGTGGGCATTTGTGCCTCCCATACCGAAGGAGCTGACTGCGGCACGGCGAGGGGTTTCAGTCTGAGGCCAATCTTGCAATTCGGTATTGACATAAAATGGGCTGTTGGCAAAGTCAATTTGAGGATTCGGCTGCTCAAAATGTAAGCTAGGCGGAATCTGGGCGTGATGCAGTGCCAAAGCCGTTTTAATCAAACCAGTGATTCCCGCTGCGGTGTCCAGATGCCCCACATTGGTTTTCACAGAACCGATCGCGCAGAATTGCTGCCGTTCTGTTTGGGCACGAAACACCTGAGTTAAGGCGCTGATCTCAATGGGATCGCCCAGTGCTGTGCCTGTGCCGTGAGTTTCTACATACTGAATAGTGTCAGGCTGAATATCAGCAAAGGCTTGGGCTTCGGCGATCGCTTCCGCTTGTCCCGTCACACTAGGAGCGGTAAAGCCCACCTTTAACGCTCCATCATTATTGATGGCGGAACCCTTAATCACGGCATAGATTTGATCGCCATCGGCTAAAGCGTCTTCTAACCGCTTCAACAGAACTAAACCCACACCGCTGCCAACCACCGTTCCCTGCGCTTGAGCATCAAAGGCACGACAGTGACCATCGGGCGAAAGAATGCCACCCGACTCGTACAGGTAACCCGCTTGAGGAAGAGCGATCGCCGCTGCTCCTGCCAAGGCCATATCACACTGATAACTCAGCAGGCTTTGACAGGCTAAATGGGTCGCCACCAAGGACGTAGAACAAGCGGTCTGGACGGTAATACCGGGTCCAGTGAGATTCAGGAGATAGGCAGTACGGGTACTCACAAAGTCCTTCTCATTGCCCAGCATCGTTTGATAGCCCGTCATTGAGGCGAGTAAATCAGGGTTCGTTGCAATGTGATTTAGGAAGTAACTGCCCCGACCCACTCCAGCAAAGGTGCCAATTCTACCGGGATAAGTGGCAGTGTTATATCCCGCCCGCTCCAAGACTTCCCAGGCACATTCTAAAAACAGTCGTTGTTGGGGGTCCATCACGGCGGCTTCTCGCGGGCTAAACCCAAAGAACGCCGCATCAAAATATTCAATCTTGTCTAGAGGCGCACCCGCTTTGATGAGGTTGGGTTGAGCCAATACCTGTGGATCAACACCCGCCGCCAGTAACTCTGCTTCAGAGAAGGTTTGAATCGACTCTACTCCATTGCAGAGGTTATCCCAAAAAGCTTCGATCGTGCTGGCACCGGGAAACCGTCCCGCTAAGCCAATAATGGCAATGCCATCCAGCGATGTAGAGTCATCGAGCGTATTCACTGCTATTTATCCCTGATTGCGAAACTTACGTTGACGATTGAGGGCTGATTTCTGTTTTTGAACGCGATCGCGCACCGATTGAAATACAGGCTGAGTCGTTCCTGCTGAAGTTGCCCTGCTACTGAGATATTGGGCTAACGCTTGCACTGTCGGATATTGGAACAAATCCACAACGGATACTTCTTGCTGTATCTGCTCCTGTAATTGAAATTGCACCTGCGCCATCAGCAGAGAGTGTCCACCCAAATCAAAGAAGTTGTCCTGCAACCCAACTTGGGGCACTTGCAACACTGTTTGCCACACCTCAGCAATCAACCGTTCTAATTGCGTTTGGGGTTGAGCTGGCAATGTCGGAGCGATCGTCGCCACAGTTGGTTCTGGTAATGCACGGCGATCGACTTTGCCACTGGGAGTCAAGGGCAAACTCGGCAGTAACATCACTACACTGGGCACCATGTAATCGGGTAGTTGCTGTCGCAAATCCTGCCGCAGTTGAGTAGCGAGGGATATATCGTTGGCTTCGGGAATTGCTGCCGCAGATTTGGGGACAACATAGGCCACCAATTGTTGCTGCTCTGCAAGCCGCCGTACCACCACTACCGATGTTTGTACTGCTGGATGCTGAGCTAACACTGCTTCAATTTCACCCAATTCAATTCGTAGCCCGCGCAACTTCACTTGATAATCCAAGCGACATAGATATTCAATGCTGCCATCACGACGATAGTGGGCTAAGTCTCCTGTCTTATACAGGCGATCGCCTTCCTTAAATGGATTGGGGATAAATTTCTCAGCGGTTAATTCGGGGCGATTGAGATATCCTCGTCCAACGCCCATACCGCCGATGTAAAGTTCTCCCGCAACACCAACAGGCACAGGTTGCAGATGAGCATCAAGAATATAAATCTGGGTGTTGGCGATCGGGTAGCCAATGGGGATAGTGCCCTCCTGCCAGTCTGGTTGACACTGCCAAGCCGTTACATCGACTGCCGTTTCAGTCGGGCCATAGAGGTTGTGCAGTTCGGCTGTTAAACGCTGGAAAAATAAGGGCGGCAAATCTGATGCGAGCGCTTCGCCACTACAGATCACCCGTCGCAAACTGGTACAAGCCGTAACCCTGGGGTCATTCAGAAAGATCCGCAACATGGAGGGAACAAAATGCAGAGTTGTAACCTGATGCTGCGTAATCAAACGCACCAATTCTGCACTGTCTTTGTGAGCATTTGGAGGCGCGACGACCAAACAAGCCCCTGTCATCAAAGGCCAGAAAAACTCCCAGACAGAAACATCAAAACTGAAGGGTGTTTTTTGCAAGACGCGATCGCCAACATTTAAACCATAGGCATCCTGCATCCATAACAAGCGATTGCAGATTCCCTGGTGGGTATTCATCGCGCCTTTGGGTTTACCCGTAGAGCCAGAGGTGTAGATGACGTAAGCAAGACTGGAAGATGTTTGAGTGTTGCTGGATTGGGGAATAAATGCTGTCAATTTAGCTTCTGCATTGCCCCCTAAATCCCCCAATTCTGGGGGACTTTGACTTCCTGTCCCCCCCAGAATTGGGGGGCTAGGGGGGCGAATCGTACCTGCATTCAGTGATGCCAAAGTTTGGTTTTCAAATCTAAGATTTTCAGAAGAGCAAGCTTGAACAACTTCCCAATCGGTATCGAGGCAGAGAATTTGGGCAGTGGTTGGAGGAAGACTGCTCAGGAGTTTCTGTTGGGTCAGCAGAATCGGCACCTGGGCATCCTGCAACATAAAAGCTAGACGTTCCGAGGGATAGCTGGGATCGAAGGGAACGTAAGCACCGCCTGCTTTGAGAA
>CBIHQL010000353.1:0-4973 GCA_966211855.1 uncultured bacterium | reverse complement strand
AAGGTCAGATTCAAATTAATCGACAAGAGAGCCTGACACTCGATCAATTGCGGTATGCCTTAAAACGCGCGATCGCTCAGGGGTTACAGCTTGCTATTTTCAACTCTTGTGATGGCTTAAAACTCGCCTGGGATTTAGCCGACTTACAAATTCCCCAGGTAATTGTCATGCGAGAACCTGTACCCGATCGCGTGGCTCAGGAGTTTTTACAGCATTTTCTCAAAGCTTTTTCAGGAGGACAATCGTTCTATTTGGCAGTGCGAGAAGCCAGGGAGAAACTACAAGCTCTGGAATCAGAATTTCTCTGCGCCACCTGGCTCCCAGTCATTTGCCAAAACCCAGCCGAGTTACCACCTCTCTGGCAAGATTGGTGTGGTAGGAATCAGGAGTTAAAAGGCAGGAGTCAGGATTCAAGAGAATTGAGGATAAAAACTCCTGCAGCAGAGATCTCTAGATCTCCTAATTTCTCTGTTTCTAAATCTCCCAGTCTCCCCCATCGCCTCGCTCATGTTTTCTTCAGTAGCCTAGTGGTAACGGGTTTACTAATGGGAGTGCGATCGCTGAGTTGGTTACAGCCTCTAGAGTTATGGGCCTACGATCGCTTGCTACAACTCCGTCCCGAAGAAAGACCTGATTCTCGTCTCCTGATTGTGACGGTAAGTGAAGCAGATATTCAAGCTCAATATCCCTCAGAACTGCGAGGCTCTCTCTCTGAGCGATCGCTGGCGCAACTTCTCACAAAACTCAAACAACTACAACCACGAGTCATTGGGCTAGATATTTATCGAGATTTCCCGGCAAATACCCAATATCCGAGTTTGATTGCTGAATTGCGCCAAAACAAACAGTTGGTGGCTATCTGCAAAGGTAGAGATCCAAAATCTGACCCAACTGGAATTGCCCCACCTCCTGAAGTGGCTGAAGAGAGAGTCGGCTTTAGTGATTTTGTTGCCGATGAAGATGGTATTTTACGACGGCAGCTCTTGACGATGACTCCCAACCCAACGGCACCTTGTACCACTCCTTATGCGTTTAGTGCGCGATTGGCCTTTCGTTACTTAGAGCAGCAGGGTATAGCTCCGATTTTCACGGCAGACGGCAATCTCCGACTTGGCAAGATGATCTTTCATCGACTTAACTCTCGCTTTGCGGGTTATCAAAATATAGATGCTCAAGGCAACCAGATTTTACTAAATTATCGATCTCTCCCATCTCCGGAGGCGATCGCACCTCAAGTCTCTCTCACCCAAGTGCTCACCGGACAGGTCAATCCTCATGCCATTCGCGATCGGGTAGTCTTGATTGGAGTCACGGCTAATAGTAGTGGTGATTTTTGGTCTACACCGTATGGAGCGGGGCCGACTGAACAAGTTGCAGGCGTTTTCATTCAGGCACATATGTTGAGTCAACTGATCGGTGCAGTTGTCGATCAGCGACCTTTAATCAAGAGTTGGAGTTGGCTAGGTGACGCACTCTGGATTGAGGGCTGGGCGTTGCTAGGCGGCGTTTTGGTTTTAGTAGTGCGATCGCCTTTATATCGGCTCATCAGTGGTGCGATCGCTTTAGGAGTGCTTACCGGCTTGAGTTTACTGCTATTAGCCACTGGAACCTGGGTGCCTTTGATCCCTGCCGGAATCAGCCTGGTTGGAACGGGAAGTACTATGGTGTACCTCAAGATAAAGTTTTAGCAAGGACGGTTGGAGTCTGCTCTCGAAACTCGCTAAAACTAGTGCAGCAAAGCTCCGATTGATAATTAACATGCAAAAATTTTCTTTAATTCAAAAATCTCATTCGTTTTCTCACCTTTGTCATCAATCTCCATTCAAGTTATTGGGTGCGATCGCCTGCATTGGCATCAGCACCGTTAGCATTGTCCAGCCCGGATGGTCTCAATCTCCTGATCAAAAGCGATCGCTCAAAGATACTCAATTAATTTTTAATGACCCAACCCCACCCGACCAAGGCGCACCCGGAGGTCGTCGTCAAGGCGGTGCGAGTCGTGATTCTTGCCGTAAATACCAAGCTTTAACAGCCCTAGTACCTGCCAACGGTAAAATCGTGAGCGGACAGACGATCAGTGACTATCCCACTTTTTGGTTCTATTTACCTGATCAGCTCGCCCCAGACACTGCAATGGAATTCTTTTTACAAGATGCCAAGGATAACAATCTCTACAACACCCAGATTAGTAATACGGCTATCGGCCCAGGTTTAATCAAAATTTCTCTTCCCCCAACAGCCCAACCACTTCAAGCTAATCAGCCCTACTTCTGGACTTTCTCGGTCTCCTGCAATCCAAAGAACTCTTCTGAGCAAGTATTTGTGAAAGGCAGCATTCAACGAGTTCAGCCCAGTTCCACTCTCAAAAACCAACTAAAATCCGCCACTCCCCTCGAACAAGTCAAATTGCTAGCAGCGAATGGCGTTTGGTATGAGGCATTTAACACACTAGCCGAGCTTTATCAGAAAAATCCTACTCAAAATCAAGTTGCGATCGCTTGGCAAACCTTACTCCAGCAAGTCGGTTTAGAATCTCTCACTAAGGCTCCTTTTACCTCCTGTTGTCTCTCTCAACCCACAACAGCACCCTACCAACGTAGATAATCTGAGTTTGGGTTATTCAGGATTGCTATAGTAAGGTTTCAGCTAGCCATTGTCTTCAATTTATACTGATGCTGAAACCGCTTTTTACTATAGGTTTTGTCTGTAGCATCTTTTGGCTGGAATTCCCAACAGCAGCACAAATTATACCTGATGCCTCGCTAGGAACCGAGCAAAGCAACTTGTCTCCCACTAACATAATTGAGGGAGGTGCAAGACGTGGCGCAAACTTATTTCACAGTTTTTCAGAGTTTAATATCAACGATGGACAGCGTATCGATTTTGCCAATCCCATTGAAGTCGATCGCATCCTAGCCCGCATCACAGGCGATAGTCGCTCTCATATCTTAGGAACCTTGGGTGTACAGGGGACTGCTGATTTGTTCTTAATCAATCCCAATGGCATTGTTTTTGGCCCTAATGCCCGGTTGGATGTCCAAGGTTCTTTTATTGCCAGTACTGCGAATAGCCTGCTGTTTGACAATGGATTTGCCTTTAGTACTGTTAATCCGCCAGTCCCCCCGCTGCTGAACATTAATTTGCCGATTGGGTTGCAAGTGGGTGCCACTCCAGGCAATTTGATCAATCAATCGCGGGTAACGGTTGGCAATGACCAAGTTGTAGGGTTGCAAGTGCCCTCTGGCAAAACGATCGCCCTAGTGGGTGGCGATATTGCGCTGGAAGGAGGGTATTTGACGGCTGAAAGTGGTCGAGTTGAGATCGGAAGTGTTGAATCTGGGCAGGTTAGCCTGACACCAATTAGTTCTGGGTGGCAGTTGGGCTATGCCGAGGTACAGCAGTTTCGAGACGTTCAAGCTACCCAAGCTAGTCGAGCCACGATCGCGGGCAATGGAGGCGATGCGATCCAGGTACAAGCCCGACGAGTTAGCTTGAGCGAAGGCAGTCAACTGGATGCAAATACCACAGGCTCGGCTTCTGGCGGCAGCTTGACCGTTAATGCTACAGAGTCGATTACTTTGAGTGGTCAGACACCGGACAATAATACGCCTAGTGGGTTAGTAGCTCGCACAGGAGGCACAGGACAAGCAGGAGCGATCGCCCTTACAACGAAGCAACTTAGTGTGCTCGATCGCGCCACCATTTCCACCGAAACTTTGAGTTCAGGCAATGGCGGCAACATCAACATTCAGGCAGCAGATAAGGTTGAAATTGCTGGGAGTGATGACTCTATTGCATCATCGGTAACAGCCGCTGCTCAACCCGATACCAGCGGTAATTCAGGTAATGTCAGCATCCGTACTGGCACATTCATTGTCCGAGATGGGGGACAGGTCAATGTTTCTTCTTTTGGTTCAGGGAACGCGGGCACTTTGACGATCGCCGCCTCAGATGCAGTAGATATCAGTGGGGTCAACCCGGCAGACACATTTAGCAGTGCGTTAGCAGCCCAAAGTGATCAGACCTCTACAGGCTTTGGCGGTAGCATCAGCATTACCACTCGCAATTTGACGATTCGGGATGGGGCCTTTGTCTCCGCTTCTAACCGGGGGCTGGGGCGAGCAGGTAATCTTGAGATTAATGCGACGGAATCTGTCAAGGTCACAGGTGTTTCACCCATCGTAGATTATCCTACCTATCTTCAAATTGATGGTTTAGGGAGGGGTGGCGCTGGAGACTTACAGATTACGACCCCATTTTTGCTCGTCAGCGATGGTGCGATCGTCACAGCATCCAGCATCTTTGGGGAAGGGGGAAACATTATCATCAATGCCGACACGGTTCTACTTCGTCGCCAAGGACAGATCATTAGTGATGCCGACCCTAGCGCCAATGCCTTTCCCAGACCTGATATTACAATTCCAAGTACTGCCAATGGGGGAAACACAATCATTAATACAGGTAATCTACTACTAGCAGAGAATAGCGCAATCACAGCAAATGCCGTTCAGGGGCAGGGTGGCAATGTTAGGATTCAGACCCAAAGTTTTTTCCTGCTCTCTGGTAGCGAGATTACGGCTAGCTCAGAGTTTGGCGTTAATGGAGTGGTCAGTGTTCAAACTCCTGATCTAGATCCCAGCAGCGGATTAGTAGAACTGCCTACAGACTTAACGGACGCGAGCCGCCAAATTGCTCAACGTTGTGCAGCGGATGCCACCCGAAGCAATCGGTTTGTCACTACAGGACGGGGTGGTGTTCCCACTAATCCGACTGCACCACTAACCGCAGATACGATTTGGCAAGATTTGGATGTACCGCTGGAAGTGGAAACTGGGAGCCAAGAGCAACAAATCAGGGGAACTCAACAGCGTGGGGAAACAGAGAGGCGATCGCAACTTCTATCTCCTGCTCATGCTAGCGACCTCATAGAAGCGCAGGGTTGGCAGGTCTTGCCGGACGGTACCGTTGCACTC
>CBIHQL010000352.1:0-4974 GCA_966211855.1 uncultured bacterium | reverse complement strand
TTCAATAATTCAAGGATACTATCTGCAACATCTTCTGGTCGCTTACGTTGGTTGAGAGACAGGTAAAGCCACTGCATTCGCTCGTCATTTTTCATAATTTACCTGACCCAACTGCAACGGAACCCATCTCAAAAAACATCTACTACCACGCTGTTCTGTTATTTCTGCGCCCAGCCGACGATAAAAACTCAGCCCACGAGTATTACGAGCATCAGCATTCCAAGCGAGATGAGTACAGTCATTTTCTTGAGCAATTCGAGCAAGTTGGGCCATTAATGCTGCTCCTGCACCTTGGCTTCTCCTGTCCTCATCTACATATAAGTCATCTAGCCAGATGCTGGGCTGCCCTGCAAATGAGGAGTATCTGAACCCATACAATGCAAAGCCAACTTCACGCCCTAAAGATTCCGCAAACAAAACATAAGCGAAAGGGACTGCTCTAAAAAGTGTCTGGCGTACTTTTTCTTCAGATACTTGCAGCACACCAGAAAAAGCACCAATATTGCGGTCAAACTCTGATTTCTTCTGGATGAACGAGAAAATAAGTGGCACATCATCAGGAGTCGCAAATCTGACTTTCATTGATTTAGTTCTTTTGCAACAAATATAGATCCTGTCTTGGGTTACCTTTCGCACCTTCTGGTACAAAATCCACTACCGTGAAGCCATTAGCTAACTTGTTGCGGATGTATCCGTCTGGATGAAAAGTAGCACAGTAATTAGAGCCAGATGAGGTCTCCTCTCGAACGACCAAATCACCTTTGTCATAATCTATGCGTTCAGTTTCACTTAACTGGTCTATATATACTTTTCCATGCGCTGTGATGAGAAGATATCCACCGGGTCTAATTACCCTTCGTAATTCATTCATCCAGGCAAACTGAAGAGGCTCTGACAAATGGGTAAACACTGATAGCGCATAGACAAGATCGAACTCGTTATCTTTGTAATTGAGTGGAGGATTGAGGTTATTTACCTTGAAACTTGCGAATGCTAAATTGCGCTTACACCACTTGATTAACACAGGGTTGTAGTCAGTACCAAATACTTTAACGCCATCAACAGAGCGCCAATGCCGAATGACACGCCCACATCCACAACCAAAGTCTAGAACTTTTCCTAGATCATTTGAAGTCGCACCACAGCGGTCTAAGGTTTCTTGAATGCTGTCAAAAGCAAGTTGTCCACCTTGAAGAAACCAAGGAATATCGTTAATACCAGCAACCAAGGACACGAGTTCAGGTGGCGGAACTGGTAGTTCACTAGTGGTATCCAGCTTGCCTAACCAGCGGCTTCTCGCGCTGCTCCACATTTCAGGCGCTAAGGTATACCCCTGATAAAGCCGTGCCGCTAACCCAAAGAGCCTCATCTTCTTTAAAGCTCTTTTCAAAGATTCTTTAGAACGGCTTAATTTCGTCATGTCTATGCCTAAGTATTGATAACTCTATACTCTAATTGAATACAAGTAAGAGTAAGCATGTGAACTCCTTGCTAGGCGTATGCTTACTCCACTCAATTTCTAGATTAGGTTATCCGAGCGTGATTATTTCCCCTAGACCCTATTTTGAAGGCTCATCTCTTTGGCTTAAATAGAAGATTCGCAGTACCCTTCAGATTGCTGGGGTTCAAGGTCAGCTAGTCAGTGAAGACCTTTCTCTTTGCGTTCACTGTAGCGATCGGTAAGGTAATCAACCTTGTCTCGCAGCAGCAATGTGAATTTGTAGAGTTCTTCCATTACATCCACCACGCGATCGCGATAGGGGGAATCCTTCATCGTGCCATCGCCATTAAACTCCTGATAGGCTTTCGCGACCGAAGACTGATTAGGGATCGTAAACATCCGCATCCAGCGACCTAAAATTCGCATGGTGCTGACTGCATTGAAGGACTGAGAACCTCCAGAGACCTGCATGACAGCTAAAGTTCTGCCCTGCGTAGGTCGCACAGCTCCAATACTGAGGGGAATCCAGTCAATCTGATTTTTGAGAATGCCTGTGATTTGCCCGTGCATTTCTGGGCTTGACCACACTTGACCTTCTGACCATTCGCTTAAAGCCCGTAGCTCTTGCACTTTTGGGTGTGTGTCGGGCACGCTGCCATAGATCGGCAACTCTCGTGGGTCAAAGAACTTGACTTCAGCTCCAAACCCTTCAATGATCCGCGCTGCCTCTTCAGCTAACAAGCGGCTGTAGGAGCGATCGCGTAAGGAGCCGTACAAAAACAAAATTCGGGGTGGATGATCAAACGACGATTGCATATTAGAACTTAGCGACCTTAACTTACCTGTGCAGTTTCTAGGGTTTCAATTAAGCGGGTGACTCGCTCTCGAATTTCATCTCGCACCCGTGGGAAAATTTCAGGTTGTTCAGCCGGGTCATCGAGTTGCCAATCTTCAAGCACCTCCCGGGTTAGCCATTCTGGAGGTAAATTGACACCGCAACCGCAGAGAGAGATAACGACATCAAAATTTTCGGGGCTGAAGTCGCTCAAGGCTTTGGAAGTCTGATCTGTGATATCTATGCCGATCTCTTTCATGGTGGCGATCGCTTCGGGTCTGACTTGGCTGGCTTCTAGCCCAGAACTGGTGACCGCAATTTTTCCGGTTCCTAAGTGTTTTGCAAACCCTTCTGCTATCTGCGATCGCGCCGAATTTTTTTTGCAGACAAACATTACACGTTTCATAAAATAACCTCTCGAAAGTTTGGACAGAAATTACTAGGAGTTTAGGCGGTAGGCATCAGGGAGACACCGAGGGTCGGGTAAACTCGCTTTTTCGGGGTCACGAGGAAACTTGAAGGCTGTGCGTTTACAAATTTCGACCAGCATCAGCATCACCGGAACTTCAATTAGCACCCCTACTACAGTGGCTAGAGCCGCACCAGAGTTGAGTCCAAATAAAGTGACAGCCGTAGCGATCGCCACTTCAAAATGGTTACTGGCCCCAATCAAAGCAGCGGGGGCAGCATCTTCGTAGACCAGATTCATTTTCAAAGCAGCGACATAGCTGATCAAGAAAATGAAATTAGTCTGAATGAATAAAGGTACAGCAATCAGCAAGATGTGGAGAGGATTGTTGACAATTAAATCGCCCTTGAATGCAAATAACAACACCAACGTGATCAACATCGCGGTGATTGAAATGGGCGTTAAATAGTGCAAGAATCGCCGCTCAAACCATTCCCGCCCTTTATGTTTCAAGATCCAATAGCGAGAATACATCCCAGCCGCTAAGGGCAACCCAACATAGATCAAAACCGAGAGCATAATGGTTTGCCAGGGCACAATCAAATCACTGGCAGCTAATAGCCAACGGCCCAGGGGGGCATAGAGAAACAACATGGTGAGGGAATTAACTGCCACCATCACCAGCGTATGTCCCTGATTGCTGTAAGACAAATACCCCCACATCAGCACCATGGCAGTACAAGGCGCAATACCCAGGAGAATAGCACCTGCAATATATGAGTTAGCCAAAGCAACTTCTTGCCCCCGAATCATTTCACTACCTTGGAGCAGGGGGCGAAATAGCCAACCGAGGAAGAACTGGGCAAACACCACCATTGTGAACGGCTTGATCAACCAGTTGACCACCAAAGTGAGAATGACAGGTTTGGGAGTGCGCACCGCTTGGGCTGCCTGAGTGAAGTCAATTTTTACCATGATCGGGTACATCATGAAAAATAGGCAGATGGCGATCGGGATAGAAACCTGATAGATGCTCATGGCATCCAAGGTCACGGCAATCCCAGGGAATAAGCGTCCCAGCAAGATTCCCAAGATAATGCAGATAAACACCCAAACAGTCAGGTATCTTTCAAAAAAGCTGAGTTTGCCACCCGCTTGAACAGCAGGCGATCGCGGTTGATGTGTCATCTCAAAGCACTCGTTGAATGATATCTTGAACTATACATCAATTTATTTTGATTGATTAGCTCAAGAACCTTAATTCAAGGAAGTTATTCAATAATTTTTATTGATTTGACCAAGAAAATTACCGAGATTTGACTTCTCCTTGCCAACGCAGGGTTTGATTGGCAGAGCGATCGCCCAAGGAGCGGATGGCGGTGAGTTCTACTTCCACTTTGGTGCCTGGTGAAAAATATTCGGCGCTGATCGGCAGCTTACCCAACGCGATCGCAAAACGGTTGTAATCTTGGCTCACCAGGTTTGCTGGCACTTCGCCTTCGTAACGGGTGCGATAGTCATTAGCACCAAAGCGATCGCCTGCATTAGTCGAGCGATATTTAACTCGAAATTGCGTGGCGACAATGTCTGACTTTCTGGCTAAATCCACCACGGCTAAGCTAAGGGCTGGGCCTTTACCTGTGAAATCAGCAACTTTTAATTGAGTCGCATCTTGTTGGCGCAAAGTCGCGGCAACGGTGTAGACAGTTTGATTACCTTGTTGGGCATAACTTCCTTGTACCCAAAGATCTTCTGGGAAGGTGATCTGTACCTGTTTGTCATCGTTCAATTCCAGTTTTGCTGTTTGGTTGGCAACATCAGCCAGCGATCGCGGGTCTTTGACCACCAACCGGAATGAACCACTAATCTGCTCAATAAATTCGCGATATTCATCTGCAATCACCGAACCCGGAGCCAGCAAGGCCGTTGCTCCGTTCCGACGTTGCCACAGATTTTTTGACAAAGAGATGTCTCGACCGTTGAGTTGGGCGATCGCCACCTCCTGCACAGGGTTTTCTACTGCTAGGGGTTGCGTTTGCCGAACCAGCGAGAGCATACCCAGTTGCCCATCACGTCCATCTCTGCCATCGGCACCATCAGAACCATCACGACCATCTGTACAGGTATAGCTTCGAGATTTGCATTTGTAATCAGCGCTGCCCGGGGGTCCCTGGCACACTTCTACTTCCCAACGGCGGCGATCGCAATTGCAGCCAGCGGTACCGTAACCCCCTCGCCCTCCACGTCCACCTTCACCAGCCCTACGTCGGCCGCCCGGAGCCCGCGCTC
>CBIHQL010000351.1:0-4983 GCA_966211855.1 uncultured bacterium | reverse complement strand
CTTCTCGGTTGAGTGTCACATTTAGACCGTACTTGCGAAAGAAGCCTTTCTTCCAAGCGATCGCGAAGGGGGCACAATCATTGACGGGCACATAACCAATGGTCAGATTGGGTTTCTCTAAGTCGCCAGGATCCACAATCGGTTGGACGGCGCGAGCTTCTTCGGTGAGACCTTTAGCGCTGCGATCGCCACTGACACCACAACTAGAGAGGGCAACCCCAGCTACAGCAGCTCCCGCTCCTTTAAGAAACTCACGACGAGTCCATTGAGGAGAAAATAAGTCACTCATAAGTCAAGCTTTGGGCTATGAGCGATCAGCGGTTAGTAGTTAGCCATGCCAAGAGGCAGAATCTACGAACCACAAATCGCAGGTGAATATAAAAGTAGGGTTAGAAAGTAGTTTTCTGAGTGTTGCGATGGGTCACGAGTTGTTCAACTTTGCCCACGGCGTAATCTAGCAACAGCCCAGTTAAGCCGATCACAAAAATGGCAAGAAAAACTGAGTTTAAGTTCAGGCGGTTCCACTCATCCCACACAAAAAAGCCGATCCCTGAGCCGCCCGTCAGCATTTCGACCGCCACAATGACTAACCAGGCGATCCCTAAGCTGATCCGTAACCCTGTAAATACATAGGGTAAGCTGGCAGGCCAAATGATTTTGGTAATTTGTCGCCAGCGTGGCATCTCTAACACACGAGCCACGTCAATGTAGTCTTGAGAAACGCTAGAAACCCCTAAGGCCGTGTTGATAATCGTCGGCCACAGAGATGTGATGAAAATGACGAAAATCGCGGACGGATCAGCCAAGTTGAAGATTGCCAGAGCGATCGGTAGCCATGCGAGCGGAGATACGGGCTTAAAAATCTGGATGACGGGGGTCAACGCCATCATTGCAGGGCGAGACATCCCCACCAGAAACCCTAACGGAATTGCCACGATCGCAGCTAAACCAAAGCCCAGCAATACCCGCCGCAAACTCGCGAGCAACAGCCAACCAATCCCTAGATCTCCTGGCCCACGCCGATAAAACGGGTGCAGAATATAGTCCAAATTTGCAATCAAAGCCTGTGGGGGAGTAGGCATCAAGTCAGGGTTGAAAATTGCGACTACCCACCACAGCAAAATGATGCTCAAAAAACCGATTGCAGGAAGGAGCACCGTATCCCGCAGCAAGATTGGCTTAGTCCGACGCCAAGCCATCTGCCCTGCAACGGCAAGTACAGCCAGATTCAGGTGAAACATATTTTTTCTCAGAGTCGAGGCAGGTAAATCAGTAAGTCGTCGCAGTACCAGCCAAGGACACTGACAAGATCAGATCAAAAAAAATGCTGATCTTCAGTCTCCTCCCAATGCCGACGGAGTTAGCTGACGGGCTAGGACTGAGAGATGTCCCTCTAGAGTGCTTTTGTGGGTTCACAAGGTTGCTCTAGATAAGCCCCAAAGGTTGGTTCCTCCGCTTCGGTTTTTGTACTCGAGAAGCGCGATCGCCTCTCACAAAAACTAAATTAGGCTGACTTACTTTATTGAGTTTACCGAAGTCTATCACTCTTATTTGAAATCATCAATCTTCCTTAAGAGATACACCCAGGTTCAGCTATTCACTTGTAAGAAAATTACATTTGTTGTCGATAAAATGTAGCGAAAATCACTATTAAAAGCATTTTTGATGCATTTCTGGTAAAGCACTTTAGAGTTAGCTTATTTTTGGTTTAGCAATAATCATTGAGCTTAGGATCCCTCCACAACTAGAGACTAGCCTTGAAAAAACTATTCAAATCATTTGAAAAATTTGTATCGCAAGTGCCCAGTCTGTTGCTTCATCAGCCGCCTGCTCTGAATCTTATATTTGGTTCTATTTAGCTATCTGTAAAATTTGGTGGTAGAACTATTTAATTCATAAAAAAATGCTAATGACGATTGGTCAAGGCTTCACGAGTTGTGTGAGGAATGCTTGGAATCTTATTGTCAAAATCCAATAGCTATTCAAAACTTAGAAATAAATCGGAAGTGTAATCACTATCATTGAATGTAGCGATCGCCAGTGATCTCTATCAAGGATTAAGAGTATATTTGCTTGATTGTTTCACTCAGTACAAACCCAGTGCGATTGTAATGAAGCAAAGCGATCGCTACTGACAATGAGCGAGACCTAGCTCAAGGATAGATCCCAAGATGAAATGCGTTCTGGCTCCGGTTCCTTGATATGCTGAGAGATCGGATTTGCTATTCATCAAAAACATGCCTGCGCTGACTAGCCCCTCGATTACTGCCTTCCCCCTTGCTGCTGTCGTTGGTCAAGAGGCCATTAAACTGGCACTGCTGTTAGCTGCTGTTGACCCCGGCTTGGGTGGGGTAGTGATTGCGGGTCGCCGTGGCACTGCAAAATCGGTAATGGCCCGCGCCATCCATGCCCTATTGCCGCCGATTGAAATCGTTAAAGGTTCTGCCTGCAATTGTGACCCTACCAACCCGAATGAGTGGGATGACCAGTTGTTAGCCGAGGCAGCAAGCGGGCAAATCCCCGTGATTGCTGGGCAAGTTTTACCGTTTACTGAAGTCACTCCCGCTCCGTTTATCCAAATTCCCCTTGGTGTTACGGAAGATCGCTTGCTCGGCTCGGTAGATGTGAGTCAGTCGATTAAGCGTGGTGAAACGGTATTTCAGCCCGGTCTGTTGGCAGAAGCGCATCGGGGCGTGCTGTATGTTGATGAAATTAACTTGCTCGATGACCAGATTGCTAATCTACTGCTGGGTACGCTAACCGAAGGCCGTAACCAAATCGAACGTGAAGGCATCAGCTATCAACATCCTTGCAAACCCTTACTGATTGCCACCTATAACCCCGAAGAAGGCCCGCTCAGAGAACACCTGCTCGATCGAATTGCGATCGCCCTCTCTGCCGATGCCGTGTTGGGTATTGACGAACGGGTGCAAGTCGTAGACCAAGCTACACAATACGCCAACTCTCCCAAGGCATTTTTAGAGCAATACGATGAAGATCTCGAAGGGCTAAAAACCCAAATCTTACTAGCTCGCGAATGGCTCCAAGATGTCAAAATTCAGCCGGAGCAGATCGCCTACTTAGTCAATGAGGCGCTGCGTGGTGGCGTACAAGGACACCGAGCCGAGTTGTTCGCTGTCCGAGTTGCGAAAGCTCATGCTGCTCTCGAAGGCCGTACGGATGTGAATGCCGAAGACTTACGGCGAGCTGTGGAACTGGTAATTGTGCCCCGCGCCACGATTGTGGAAACCCCACCCGAAGAACCTCAAGCACCCCCACCTCCGCCGCCTCCGCCGCAGCAAAATCAAGACGAACCTCAAGACGAATCAGAACAAGACCAAGACGACCAAGAAGAGAAGGACGAGCAAGACGAACCGGAGCAGGAGCAAGAGCCGCCCAACGTTCCGGAGGAATTTGTATTTGATCCAGAAGGGGTAATTCTTGATCCGTCGGTGCTCTACTTTGCTCAGATGGCTGCCAACCGCCAAGGCAAATCGGGTGCCCGCAGCTTGATTTTCTCGGAAGATCGAGGGCGCTACATTAAGCCGATGTTGCCCAGAGGCCAAGTGCGCCGGATTGCAGTGGATGCCACATTACGAGCTGCTGCCCCGTACCAGAAAGCCCGTCGGCAACGCCAACCCAACCGTCGCGTGATCGTTGAGCAACCCGATATTCGAGCTAAACGCCTAGCCCGCAAAGCTGGAGCCCTGGTCGTGTTTGTGGTGGATGCTTCAGGCTCAATGGCGCTTAACCGAATGCAGTCGGCTAAAGGCGCTGTCTTGCAACTATTGACCGAAGCCTACCAAAACCGTGACCAAATTGCGCTGATTCCGTTCCGGGGTGAACAAGCAGAAGTGTTGCTGCCTCCGACTCGCTCGATCGCTGCGGCTCGTAAACGGCTCGATCGGATGCCTTGTGGTGGGGGTTCACCGCTAGCTCACGGTTTGACCCAAGCTGTCCGTGTGGGAATGAATGCTCAACAATCTGGTGATATTGGTCAGGTCGTGATTGTGGCGATTACCGATGGTCGGGGTAATGTGCCTCTAGCGCGATCGCTCGGTGAACCCATGCAGGAAGGCGAAAAACCTGACATCAAAGGTGAACTTCTCGACATTGCTGGCAAGATTCGAGCTTTGCATATTCAACTGCTCGTGATTGATACCGAAAGCAAATTCATCTCAACGGGTTTTGCTAAAGAACTCGCGAAGCAAGCGGGCGGCAAATACTACCACCTACCCAAAGCGACTGATCGCGCGATCGCCTCAATGGCTCGTAATGCGATCGCAGACATGAGAAGCCCTTAGGAGCCGTAGTCGCTCATGAACCCATTGCCCCTGCCGGAGGGTTGTCAGTGTCGTCCAGCCACGGCGGCAGATCTGGCAGTGATTCGGCGGTTGGTGTGGCAGGCGAGACTTGACCCAACTCAACTGCGGTGGCAACAGTTTTGGGTGATTGAGTGCGATCGCCAGGTGATTGCTTGCGGTCAATTACGCACGTTTGCCGACGCCCAGGAACTTGGTAGTTTAGTGGTGGCTCCACAGTGGCGCGATCGCGGTCTAGGAACTTTCCTAACTCAGCACTTAGTGCAAGTTGCTAGCCAGCCTGTTTACTTAGAGTGCTTAGGGCGCAAATTATCAGAGTTCTATCAACAGCGCGGTTTCACGCCAGTTGCTTGGCACGATTTACCCAAATCCTTACAACGCAAGTTTGCAATTTCTCGGCTGGGTGCCATTCTGATTCGCCTGCCCGTGTTTTATCTGCAATACCCCTCAGTAGACGCGACAAAAAAGCCAGACTGATGATGCTCAATCTGGCTGATGCAGGAGGATGTCAGGGAGAAACTCCCAATGGCAAGGGAAACTCTGAAACTCTAAGGCTCAGTTTGCAAATCTTGAGGTTGCAGGTAGGTGACCATCTGCTGAATGCCTCGCTGAATGCGTCTCGTTACCGTCATCGGGCTGACTTCAATCCGCTCTGCCACCT
>CBIHQL010000350.1:0-4984 GCA_966211855.1 uncultured bacterium | reverse complement strand
ACATACCTCACCACGACCGTAAAAATCCCCGTTACAGTTGATACAAGGCCACCGCGCCAACACCCTTATCTAGAGAAAAGCTATCAAAGAAGTTGTTTAAAGAGTGGTTCCTGCCGCACGGACAGCCCCCCTAGCCCCCCAAATCTGGGGGGGACAAGAATTAAAGTCCCCCAGTTTTGGGGGATTTAGGGGGCCGATGCAGAATATTCTAAATACTCTTGAGGCATCTTCTAAGAATCGCGATCGCCTTTGAATCTGTGGCAAAACTTAATTGCTGTGTTTGTTGACCCGTGGGCTTTCTAGGGAATGCTAGCAGCAAATTCGGTTTAGCCAGGTGTTGTCGGGATATGTCTCAATCAGCTTTCACAAAGAGTTGCCATGAAGAGTGATTTGGTAGCGATCGCAGCATTATCGGCTGGCGATCGGGATGCGATGTTTTGTTTATTAAATACCCATTTTTCTGGAGTTAGTCGTGCTGTTTTTGAAGCCGATTTAGATGCTAAAAATTGGGTAATTTTGCTGAAAGATGATAATTCAACCACCTTAAAAGGGTTTTCTACACTCCTGATGTATGACACCGAGTTTGCCGGAGAACGGTTAAGCGTGGTCTACTCAGGCGACACGATTATGGATCCGAGTGCCTGGTCAAGCTCAGCGTTATCGCGATCGTGGATTACAGCAGTTGATCAACTCCGTCGCCAATATGCGCGAGGTCGTCTTTACTGGTTGCTAATCTCCTCTGGTTACCGTACCTATCGCTTTTTACCTACCTTTTGGCAAGAATTTTATCCTCACTACGCTCTCCCCACACCACCGCATATGAAGGCATTGATGGCTTTCTTAGCAGGTCAACAATTTGGTACCTTGTACGACCCCGAAGCAGGGATTGTGCGCTTTCCCCAGCCTCAAAGCTTGCGAGAACATTTGCAAGGTATTCCTAGCGATCGCTTGAAAGATCCCCACATTAATTTCTTTGCTGCTCAAAATCCTGGATATGTCGAGGGAGACAATTTAGTCTGTTTGACAGAAATCGTTGAAACCAATATAACCCCTGCTGGTCAACGAATTTGGTCAGCTACTCTCGCTGCTGCTGCTCCTACTGCGCTGGTGTAAAGAGATGAGTTTGCCAAGTATCCAAACGCCAAAAATTTTTAACCAAAGCGATCGCTTTATTGCTGGATGGTATTGGGTGCTGCGATCGCGAGACTTGAAAGTTGGGCAGGTCAAGGCGGCACAACTATTAGGCCGAGATTTAGCAATTTATCGCGGCGAAGATGGGCAGGTTGTGGCGCTTGATGCCTACTGCCCTCATATGGGTGCTCATTTGGCTGAAGGAAAAGTGGATGGCACCGGAATTCGTTGTTTTTTCCATAACTGGAAGTTTGATCAGCAAGGCCACTGTATTGACGTTCCTTGCATGAGAAAAGCGATTCCGACACAAATTAAGCGTTGGTCAACCGCAGAACAATATGGCCTAATTTGGGTGTGGGCAGGTGAGACACCACAGCAATCTCTGCCGTATGTGCCGGAACTCAAAGACATTGACTGTGATGTGCTGTTCGGATCGCACTTTGTCAAAAACTGTCATCCCAATGTGTTGTTAATCAATGCGATCGACGCTCAGCATTTCAACACAGTCCATAACTTCCCTATCAAGATTGTGTTTCGTGCAGATACTTTGAATGACAATGCGATCGCCTTTAGTAACACGACTCTCGGCGGCGATGATTCTTGGTTAATTCGGTTGATTCGTCCGTTTTACAAGAATGAAGGCACCTACAGTATGTGCTACTGGTATGGCAGCACCGGAACAGTGACCCTCGGCCCTGATTTTCTCCACTTCTACATTATGTTCGCGTTACGTCTGATCGAGGGTGGCAAGGTAGAGGGCCAGACAGTTTTGATCACCAAAACGCGATCGGGAATTGGAGGCTGGCTGTTTAACCGTCTTGTTTTATGGATCACGCAATTAGTGGGTAACTATTTCGCGAAAGGAGATACCCGCATCTTTCAAACCATCAAATTCAACTTCAAGACACCAACAAAAGCAGATCAATCGATTATTCAATTCAGCCATCATACTGAGCAGCAACACCCGCTCGCCTGGGGAACCTGGAAACCAATTACAGCCGTTTTTGCCCCCCTAACCCCCCAAGTTTGGGGGAAATCAGAGTCATCTGAAGACGGCTATAAATCAGGAACTCTGACAGAACCACCAGATACTCTGGAGCAAAGCGAGAAAGAAGAGTTTGTGAGGCAAGCAATATGAACATTGCTGGATTTGATCTGCCTCCGGTCACTGAGGGAGATAAGCTGACTCGCATTCTTGCCGGAGCATTGCCGGAGTTACCGAGCCGAGATCGCATAATGACTTCTGATCCAGACTCTACGCTTTATTGGGATGCCACGCATTTTGGTTTAGAGCGAGTCACAATCTTTCAGGATGCTAGTCGAGAAGAACAGCAAGCGATCGCCCAAGTTGCCAGCCAGGGCTTACTAACAGAAGCCTATTTTGTTGAAAAAGCAGGCATGGGCTATATGTCAAAGATGGCGTTACTAGCAGAATCTTTAGAAGAGAGAATGCTCTATGCCTTGTTTGCTGCCGATGAAACAACCCACTTAGCCCAGATTCGCAGCTTTTTACCTGAGGAACCTGTTGGCACTCAAGATCCGTTTCTGCGGTTTTTAGGAGATGTGGTAACGACTGATGACAAAGCCGTTCTTCTATTCATGATCCAAGTAGTACTAGAAGGATGGGGAATCAGTCACTATCACAGTCTGGCTAAAGGTTGCCGCTCTCCACAATTAAGCCAGTTATTTGAGCAATTTCTGCAAGCCGAGGCTCGGCATCATGGGACTGGGGTGACGTTGTTTAACCAACAGCCTCTATCTACTCAAAGTCGAGGTGTATTGACAGAAGCATTGACTCTGTTTTTGCGAATGGTGCAAGTGGGGCCGCAACGGGTTTTGTCTGCGATCGCTCAAGTCAAAGGAGATCTGTCGCGATCGCAGCAGATACAGATTTTGCAGGAGTTGGAAACAGAGACACAGAGCGGCACCCGATTAAACTATCTCCGCTCTTTAATGCAGAAAACCAAGGCTCAAAACATTATTCAGGAGCTGGAAGAAAGAGGCTCTTTTCAAGCATTTTCAGCGGAGCGCTGTGTATGAATAATTTATTTGATGAACCTAAAGGGAATACACTTTTGGAGCATGAAAAGGTATGTCGGAAGCTGCAAATTAACTATCGACGCAATCACGACCAAGATCAAACGGCTGCGATCGATGCGGCTGCGGCGGCGTTTCAATATGAGCAATGTAAAGACGAGTACTGGAACCCAGAAGAGTTCTCGCTGCTGTACGGAACACCTTTGTGGGAGCAGGCAAGTACGTCTCAACGAGTGGTGTTAAATCATCTGTATTGGGTGGCTTATTACTCACAAATTGTCTCAGCAGAAATTGCCACGATTCTATTTAATCAGACGAGTGCAGCGGGGCTTTATGCTCAAGAAGATTTTCGCTTAGTCTGTGACATGTTGGATTTAGAGTCAGCGCAAGAGCGGGCACATATTCACGCTTTTAGGACGATTGCGGGCCAAGTCGAAGCGGCTCTGTTTGGCAAACGAATCTTCACCTATCCAATGCGGGGGCCGTTTACCGAAACGATGATCTTTGCAGATACCAATGCTTTGAAGCGTTGGTGGAAGCAAATTCAGCTCAAGTGTTTTGGTCTAATTTCCGCAGATAATACCTTTCTCGCTTGCCAGTACTTCACGGTTCGTGGTGTGCGGACACTAAATGGAAAGCTGGTACAACATAAGCTGAGTGCCTACTATCAAAAGCATCCTGACCCTGCTAATGCCCCGATTCCGAGCCAGATTTCTTACTATCACTTTTTAGATGAAAGCTTCCATTTCAATAGCTCCACTATTCTCGCTCATGATGTGGTGAAGTGCCTCAAGCCCCCAACTTTGTTTGAGAAGACTGTGGCGAATCTGGGATTACAAGGTTGCCAACGCGATCACTATCATTTTTCAGCGGCAATTAACGGCATCTTTTGGTATGACCCGGCTCTCTATCAAGCCATCTACGAAGTGCTGCGATCGCCAATCTTTGCTATGAGCGATCGCGAGGCTCAAGAGATGATGGTCGCTTGCTTTACCCAAGAGTCAGAGGGCTTGCACCGTAGCTATCAAACCCACCAAGAGGCGATGGCATCATACAAGGTCTATGTCGATAAGCTGGATTATGTCTGGAAAAGTAATCGCGACATGTCACTGATGGGTACCAATTCTCTTCCTAAGTATCTAACAACCCAGAAACGAGCCATGAACAGATTCCTAGCAACAGGGCAAGTTGAGCAGGTGCCGCGATCGCAATCTACATTTCTTCCTAGCTCAATGGAGATACAGCCTGAAATACTAGAGGAGGTGAGTTAATCGTGTCATCCCTTCCCCATTCAACACCAGAACTCAATCATAAAATTCCTGTGTTCAACAATGGAGATGTGGTTGCTGAGGGATGGTATATCGTCTGCTCTAGCGCTGAAATCCCGGTTAGGGGTGCGCAGTCGTTTGATCTATGCGGGCAGAAGATTGCGGTGTTTCGAGGTGTGGATGGTCAGGTACGAGCGATCGATGCCTATTGCCCACATTTAGGAACTGACCTTAGTTTAGGAAAAGTAGACGGCAATCTAATTCGTTGCTTTTTCCACCATTGGGCTTTTGACGATCGCGGTGAATGCCAAGATATCCCTTGTCAGCCGCAAATCCCGGCGAGAGCTAAGGTGCGAGCCTACGCCACAGATGAGAAATACGGCTTTATTTGGGTGCATCCAAATCGAGATATATCTGAAGGGGTGGCTGAATTTGATGATCTGAAGGGCAAGAAATTGGTGTTCTGGCATGACCGGCCCCTAGAGCGCCATTGTCATCATCATATTTGCATGATGAATGGCATTGATGCTCAACATCTCCGTACTGTT
>CBIHQL010000349.1:0-4991 GCA_966211855.1 uncultured bacterium | reverse complement strand
GCGGTGATTGTTGCCGTTAAACGCGGCATTGTCAGTTTATAGGGTTGCTGTAGTTAATGGATAACTAGCAGTCTCCGTTCAAGCTGTCCGTAACCGTTCAATGTCTCGAATGGGCGGCGCACCGAATAAGCGCGAATATTCCCGACTGAACTGTGAGGGACTTTCATATCCCACCTGGTAGGCAGTAGAGGTCGCATCGAAATCCTCAGTGAGCATCAGACGACGCGCTTCTAACAGTCTTAACTGCTTCTGATACTGAAGTGGACTCATTGAAGTAACTTGCTTGAAATGCTGATGGAACGACGAAGTAGACATCCCGATCTGACTCGCTAAATCCTCGATCCGCATCGGCTGGGTAAAATCAGATTTGATTTGTTGAATCGCTAAAGCAATTCGCTGCATATTACTGCCGGATGTGGCAATTTGACGCACGGCTTCCCCTTGTTCACCCAACAGCAGATGGTAATAGAGTTCACGAATCATTAACGGTGCCAGCATGGAGATGTGTTGCGGAGTGTCTAAGAGCTTGACGAGGCGAAGGGCACACTCCATCAAGGCTGGATCGACATTGCTAACTGATACGCCTCGAACAGAGTTTTCTTTCTTTGCCGAACTGGTACCCATTTGGGCAACCATCTCACACAATTGCATCAAGTCTAAGTTCAGCTTCAGCCCTAAATACGGCTTGTCAGGTGTCGCCTCAGTCACAAAGCCACTCAGCGGTAAATCAACGGAAACGACGAGATACTGCATTGCACCATACTGATATGTCTCCTCACCCAGAAATGCTTTTTTCTGACCTTGAACGACGATCGCCAGGATGGGTTCATACACGCTATGAGGTGCGGTAGATACTGTATCTGAGCGCGCAAAGTCTAATTGCTCGATCGCCGTGGATTGGATAATGTTGCCGCTGGATTTGGTATGCCGCATGATCCGTGTGGCGATTTCTTGGCGGTGATCCGCGATTACGTCAGGATGAGAGACTGCAACTGTCATAGCAGAGACTCGACTAACTCAACACCTTACAGTTGCCATTATAGAATCTCTGCAAACGATCGCTCTGGAGAATTAGGCAATCATCGGATAGGTTTGGGCATTTCAAGGACAGCGTTTCCAACCTAACCTGAACTCAGACGAGTAGACAAGATGAGGATCAGGCAATGATGCAAGAAGGCAAAAATCGCCTGAGTGACCGGAATGATTAATGAGCAGGAGAACCTTATGTATGTAGTTTTTGGAGCGACGGGACAGACAGGTTCAGCAGTGGCTAACGCTTTGCTTGAGAGAAATTTTCCAGTGCGCGTTGTCTTGCGCTCTGATAAAGCTGCCAGTACATGGCGTGAGAAAGGTGCAGACGTAGCGGTTGCCGAAGTCACTGATGTCGAAGCGATGACCGCCGCGATGCGTGAAGCGGATGCCGTCTATGTTATGAACCCACCTGCTTACAACGTCAGCGATATGTTTGCGCTGGCAGAACAGATCGGCGAGTGTTATGTTGAAGCCCTTACAAACGCTGATGCACGGAAGGTCGTGTTACTGTCTTCGGTTGGTTCACAGCACGCTTCCGGTACAGGCAACATTTTGACGACCCATATTTTAGAGCGCATGTTGAGCAACTTGGCAGTTCCCGTCACAGTTCTGCGAGCGGCAGCGTTTATGGAGAATTGGGGGAGTGCCGCCACGATCGCTGCCGAACAAGGGGTACTGCCCAGTTTTTTTGCTCCACTCGATCGTCGGCTGCCTATGGTTTCGACCGAAGACATCGGGCGCACTGCGGCTGAAGCCATGATTGAAGACTGGAAAGGTCAGCGCATCATCGAACTGCATGGTCCGATCGACTACTCACCAAACGATGTCGCTGCTGCTTTTGCCGCTGTGCTTAACCGTAATGTACAGGCAATTGCTGTTCCCGAAAGCGACTGGCAAGCAACGATTTCCAACTTTGGCTTTTCACCTGAAGCCGTCAACAGCTACAGCGAGATGATGCGCGGTTTCAACTCTGGTCATATCGTCTTTGAAAGTAGCCCAGAGATAGAAACGCGCACCGGACAAACTGCAATAGAAGCTGCTGTTGATAGATTGGCTGGAAGCAAATCCAAGTAAAAATTAGCTTGAGGAGATTGAAATAGTGCGTTATTTAAGTCAAATTTTCACGGGAGCAGGACTGATTGGGCTGTTGGCTATTCCGGTGATGATGCAAGCTCGCGCGAAGGCAGAGATTCAATCGAATGTGACTGCGTTTGGGTCAAGTGATTACCCGACAGTATTGAATCAACAGTCCTTCCTGGTTCAGCCTTCAGCGATCGCAGACTTATCCCAAGCAACTCCGTCTAATCCAGCAGATGCACAAGCAACTCAGACGATCGAGCAACGCAACAAAGCAACTGTCCAGCAGTCTTTCGACCAATGGCGCAACGGAACTGGCAGTGCATTTGATCTGCTTGCCCCGGATGTAACCTGGACAATTACTGGGACGGGTGTAACTGCGGGCACATATCGCAGCCGACAAGCATTACTCGATCAAGTCGTTAGCCCGACCAGTGCCCGATTATCAACTCCAATCGTCCCGACTGTGCGCGGCATCTGGGCGGATGGCGATATGGTGATCGTGCTGTGGGACGGGGAGGTGACCGCCAGAGACGGCAGAGCGTATCGGAACACCTACACGTGGTATTTCCGCATGAAAGACGACCAAGTAATCGAAGCGATCGCCTTCCTAGACATGAGCAAGTTTACAGAATTGTGGACAAGGGTTTCACCTTCATGACCCAGGAAATGGAAATCAATATTTAGTTCACAGCACTCAACTCGAACAGAAAGGAGAACAACGATGTTAAACATTGAGAACAAAGTCATTGCGATCACTGGAGCCAGTAGCGGGATTGGCGAAGCCACAGCTAAGTTACTCGCTCGCAACGGTGCAAAGGTGCTTTTGGGCGCACGGCGCACCGAAAAACTGGAAAAGATTGTTGAGGAGATCCACACCTCAGGCGGTACAGCAGAATTCAAAGCCGTAGATGTCACCGATCGAGAAGATGTGAAAGCGTTCATTGGGTTTGCGAAAGACAAGTTCGATCGCGTCGATGTCATCTTTAACAACGCAGGCGTGATGCCGCTCTCCCCGATGAATGCCTTGAAGGTCGAGGAATGGGACAACATGATCAACGTGAATATCAACGGGGTGTTGAATGGCATTGCAGCAGCTTTGCCGATTATGGAAGCACAAGGTAATGGACAAATCATCAATACTGCGTCGATTGGTGCCCATGTGGTAGTACCCACCAGCGCAGTTTACAGCGCGACCAAGTACGCAGTTTGGGCAATCTCCGAAGGACTGCGGCAGGAGTCAAAAATGATTCGCGTCACCGTCATCTCTCCCGGTGTGGTTGAGACCGAACTCGGCTCTGATATCACCGACGAGCCGACAAAAGGCTTCTTGAAAGAACTTCGCAAAGACGCACTCAACCCAGATGCGATCGCCAGCGCTGTCCTGTATGCCGTATCCCAGCCGAATGATGTCGATGTCAACGAAGTGATTGTCCGCCCGATCCGCCAGATGGTGTAGGCAACGGCTCTTGAGCACATCAGACGGGTAGGATTGACTGTGCAATTAAGTTGTGAATCTAACTTAAGTTATAACCAATCTTCTACTTTGTGATGGAAAGGTGACTCTATCAATTTCTACTGCAAAACTTTTAACTCGCTATAGACGACAGCTTGAAGGTGATTTCCTACATTAGATGTAGGTAAATAGCCTGCGATCAGGAGATCAATCTATGACCTCTACTTGCATCGCTACAGATCCAACGCTACGCCAAGGTGATTCCGGTGCTACTGCTACTGAGCTACAACAATTGCTCAATGCGGTGAAACCATTTGCCAAAGTCGACAAAGCAATTTCTTATGCCAAACTCGCCTTGGATGAATTTTGAGAACTATTTGAATAGGAGTATAAAAATGCCTCAGGCAAGCTTTTTACAACGTTTGTTTGCTTGGTTGATTGATCAGGCGATTCTCATAATTCTCTATTCGCTAGCGATGTTTGTTATTGGATTAGCCATTGGAGTCTATAAACGGAGTCAAATAGAGATTCCCAACTTATTACTGGTTCTGAGCTTGATCGGATCTTTGCTCATTCTCTGGCTTGGACATTTTTTGTACTTTGGTTACTTCTGGAGTCATCAAGAACGATCCATTGGGATGGGAATGATGAGTATCCGAGTTGTCAAAGTCGATCACAGCTCTTTATCTTTTGTAGGAGCAGGTTTGCGTGGTTCTATCGGATACTATCTGAGTGGCTTGATCTTTTGTTTAGGTTATCTCTGGTTCTTCATCGACGAACAGCAGCAAACTTGGCACGACAAGATTTTTAATACGGTCGTATTGAAGGCATAAACCTTGAGCCAGGAGATAACGGTGAGCATTAAATCCTGAAGGTTTATAAAGGTTTCTTGCGTTACGCCAAGGCAGCCGTCACCGCTTCAAAGAGATTCCGCTGATGCTCAAGTTGCTTGCGCTAGAAATGTCCTAAATCGTAAAGGTTTTCCTAGGTTTTATGACAGGGCTACCTGCTTGATATAGAAAAATGAATGACGATCATAGCCACAGTCCTTTACTTGTAACCCCTTCAGATCAAGACTGGATGCAAGGTGTGCTGAGCGCCAGGGTCGTGCTGGTGATGTATGGAGATTATCAAGACTCCAGAAGTGCGGACGTTTACAAGCTGATTAGAGGAATCAAACAAAAACTGAGTGCTGCTTTTGGAGAAGATTATTTATGCTTCATCTTCCGCCATTTTCCGCAAACACAGATCCATCCCCATGCTCAACGAGCCGCCCAAGCTGCCGAAGTCGCCGCTGCTCAGAGACAGTTTTGGTCAATGCACGACACTTTATTTGCCCATCAACAGCAGTTAGAGAATGGTTATCTTGTCGAGTACGCCAATGATTTAGGGCTTGATATTCCTCAGTTTCTCAAAGAGTTTTCTA